>NZ_CM001376.1:1520348-1675934 GCF_000237805.1 Jonquetella anthropi DSM 22815
CCGGCACGAGCGCCCAACGGGACGGATGAGAGACCCCAGCGCCTTCAAAAACTAACCGACCAGCATGACGCCAGTCGAACAGCTGTCCGGCCCGCGCCCAACAGTTTTCCGTCCCGGCAACGCCAGACCGCCGAAGGGCGGTGACCAACCGAACCGCGTTGCCCGCCGTGCCGTCAGGCAAGGGAACAAAGCCTCCCAGACGCTTGCGCCCGACCGTCACGGGTCTTCCCCACCCCGACCAACGAGGCTCATGGCCGGCGACGCGAAATAGCCCACGCTCCCACCGGCTCGGCAATCCCAAGCCGCTGTTGGAGACCGCCGACTCCATCCAAGCGACGACGCTCGAAGCCGTCCGGCTCCCTCGGACGGGATCGGCGCTCGTCAACCGACAGAAAAGGGCCCCGCTCACAAGGGCGCCAGTAGCCCACAGCAGAGGAACGGCGGCTGACAGCGCGACGAGTACCTCAACGAGAGTGGTCCCGGCTCTTCTCATCGCCCCTCCTTGTCTCTCCAGCGATCTCATTACACAATTTCTTTTATCATATTTATTGCTTATCTTTCAAGTAATTCTTTTCACCCAGCGAGCGGCTCTGAGAACGAACGACTCGCCACTTCATCTCTCAACTGCCGCGTTTAGCCCTGCCAGATCGGCCAATATTCTTCTGCCGAACGGCTTCTCCGGTCGCAAATCGGGTGTTTTACGTATATTATTTCGCGGGCCTGACTTTAGGATAGTAAATAAATGCTAATTCATTTATAAATATAAAATATATATTTGTTTATTATTTGAACTTATCCTAATAGGTTTTCGAGCATATTTTGCATGCCTCGCCTGAAAGAGGTGTATACGATGACCTAATTCCTACTGATATCTCGCCAAATTTGCTCCCCTCGGAAATAACTCAGACGTTTTTTAAAGACTGGAGGGATAACATGAACTGCTCGGACCTTTTTTCAATTCTCTGCCGTTCCGCCGCAGCTGCGGCCCTTCTTTGCTGTGCCGCACAACCAGCGGCCGCGAAGGATTCTCTGATGTCGTTTGACCCCAATTACTACCCGTATCCGGCGCGGCGCAACGTCGTCTACGGTTCCAGAGGTATGGTCGCCACGTCCAACCCGCTGGCGGCACAGGCCGGACTGGAGATCCTTAAAAAGGGCGGCAACGCCGTTGACGCTGCAATTGCTACTGCAGCGGCTCTGACGGTGGTCGAGCCTACCAGTAATGGACTGGGCAGCGACAACTTCTCGATCCTCTGGGTGAACGGTCAGATGTACGGCATCAACGGCAGCGGTCGGGCTCCCAAGGCCCTAACTCTGGACGCCTTCAAGGACCTCAAGACCATCCCCGAGTTGGGTTGGAAGGCTGTTACGGTACCGGTAGCGCCGAAGACCTGGGCCGTCCTGTCCCAGCGGTTCGGGAAGCTGCCTCTTTCTGACGTTCTCGCTCCGGCGGTGTCGTACGCTCGAGACGGATTTACCGTCCAGCCTACAGTGGCGTACTACTGGAACCGCAGCGCGGATAAATACATCTCCCATTCGCCCGAGGAGTGCCGGGAATGGCGGAACGTTTTCGCCCACGATGGGAAGGCCCCGCACGCCGGCGAACTGTGGAAGCTGCCTGATCACGCCCGCACGCTGGAGCTGATCGGCAAGACGAACGCCGAGGCGTTTTACACCGGCGAGATCGCAAAGAAGATCGCCGCGTTCTCCAAGGCAACCGGCGGTTACATCACGGAAGAAGACCTGGCAGCCGTGGAGCCTGAGTGGGTCACGCCGCTTCACGTCAACTACCGGGGCTACGACGTCTGGGAACTGCCGCCCAACGGTCAGGGGATCACAGCCCTGATGGCGCTGAATATCCTGAAAGGCTACACGTTCACTAACCGCGGCCCTGAGACGGCTCACCTTCAGATCGAGGCAATCAAGCTGGCCTTTGCTGACGCGATGAAATACGTGGCAGACCAGCGCTTCTCCAAGGTCCCAGTGGCGGAGATGATCTCCGACGAGTACGGAGCAAAACGGCGCGGGCTGATCACCGATCGGGCTCAGGTTCCTGAGGCTGGCAATCTGGAAACGAGCGGCACAGTCTATCTTTGCACCGCTGACGGCGAGGGGAACATGGTGTCGTTCATCCAGAGCAACTACGGCGGGTTCGGGTCAGGCGTCGTCGTTCCCGAAACCGGCATCTCTCTGAACAACCGAGGCCGTGGGTTCTCGCTTGATCCCAACCACGCCAACGTCCTCGCGCCGGGCAAGCGCCCTTACAACACCATCATTCCGGGTTTTCTGACCAAGGACGGCAAACCGGTCGGACCGTTTGGGGTCATGGGCGGTTTTATGCAGCCGCAGGGACACGTACAGGTCCTGATGAACGCCATCGACTTCGGCATGAACCCCCAACAGGCGCTGGACGCGCCGCGCTGGCAGTGGTCCAATGGGCTGACGGTCGACGCCGAGACGTCGTTCCCTGCCGAAGACGTCCGCAAGCTCCAGAGAATGGGCCACGACATTCGGTACAACACGCTGGAAGGGACGTTCGGCCGGGGACAGATCATCTGGCGCACCGACGACGGCACTCTGGTCGGCGGCACTGAGTCCCGGACCGACGGGTGCATCGCCGCGTGGTAACACCTGCTTGGGATAGAAAAAACTCCGCCCCAAATAATGGGGCGGAGTTTTTTGCGGGCGTTTGGGCGCGACGCGCAAAAGAAGCCGTCCCGACCGAGCGAGCTCGGCACAAACGGCTGAAGAAGGGACGCCGCCGCTCAGCGCGCGGCGCCCTCCACTGTGTCGTTAAGAACTTTGATGAGGCCCTCAATGTCAATTCCATGCGCCAGCGCGCCCTGCTCGATGTTTTCAAAGTGAGCGATAGCGCAGCCAAGGCACCCCATGCCCACCTGCTGAAGCACCGGAATCGTCTCTGGATACTGCTCGACGATCGAAGCGATACTCATGTCCTTGGTGATTTTCATCGTTGACCTCCCAAAGTTTTTTCTGGTAACTTTTAATAATTATACGGTCAAATCGGCTAAAAACAACCGAGCTTTCAAAAAAGGATCGAACCGCCCTAGGGCGGTTCGATCCTTTTTCTTCCGTTGAGCTGAGCGGGTTAAACCTTGCCCATGATCCGAAGCACGATTTCGGCGATCAGCGCAGAACCGAGGAAGGTGCCGACAAAGACGAACAGCCCGACGATGACGATGCGCCAGCCCTGTTTCTTGAGAATGTGCAGGTCCTTGCCGATAGCAAGGCCGGCGTAAGCCAGAATGGGCGTGCACAGGCCGATGAAGCTGATCTTGGACACCCACTTGGTGATGAACTCAGCGCCAGGGAAACCGGGAACGGTGACGATGCAGCCGAGCGTGACGATGTACGCGACGGCCGGGAACCCCTTCCACGGGATGGCATTGGAGATGCCCACGCCGACCAGAATAATGGCCAGCAGGATCAACATGCCGGGGATCGATTCGATGAACAGCTGGCTGGCCGTCCCGGCGCCGGAGGAAATCATGCCGAAACCGCCGCCGGAAACCCAGTTACCGACAAGACACTGAGCAAGGCAAATCAGCAGGAACATAAACATCTGGCGGAAAGTCATGGCTTACTCTCCCTTCTTTTCCTGACCAACGGCATAGGCTGACGAGCCGGTAGGAACGCTCGGGGCGTCCTTCACTCCCAGCACGCGAAGCAGCCAGTTCGAAAGCGGCAGGCTCAAAATGACGCACATGTACACGCCGTCGAGACCTGACATCATGTTGCTCGCGGCGGCCAAGGAGACGAGCTCGTCCTTCATAGCCGGCCAAATTTCGGTCAGCGGCGCAACAGCGGCGGTCATCATGCCGGCGCTGCCGGTGCCGCACGCCATCGCCAAAGACTGAGGAGAGAAGAACGGCATGGTGGTGGCGACAACCGACGCGAGGAAGCTGCAGAAAATCGCGCCGAAAACGGTGCCGACGACGTACACGCCCATGACGCCGAAGCCTTCAGGAGAGTCCAAGCCGTACTTTTCGCCGATGATGGCGATGTTGGGCTCGCGGGCGTTGGAGAACGCGGCGCCCACGGCTTCACGTCTCAGTCCCAGCAGGACGGCCAACGGAATCCCAAGGAAAACCGTGCCGATATTCCCGAACTCCTGCAAGATCAACGCCGGTCCGAGGGCCAAGACCTTCCAGAAGTTTGGCCCCACCAGCGTCCCATAGCGGGCCATGAGGAAGAAGAACGTCACGCCCACCAGCGACGAGGCCTGAAACATTTCGTCCTTGTTCAACAATTTCAGGCTGGGCGCTCCGCAGCACGCCCCGAGAATAAACGAATACAGGAGCGGAACGGCCACCAGCGTGCCAATCCCGATGGGAAACTTCCTCGTCCCGATGAGCTCCGCGATGATGACGAGGATCACCACAAGCACGTGGAGCTTCCAGTTGCGCAAAGCCTTTTCCACAATAGTCATTGCCCTTCTCCTTTCGCTACGAATGATTTATCGGCTTTCCGGGCCGCTTGATCGGACGCCGAACGACGCGTCCAGATTGGCCAAATAGCCGGACTTGCTGAACACAGGGGTGAAGTTCGCCAACAGGTCTTTCGCTTCCGCGGCGCCGTCGGCCAGAAGATCAATCACGGTCATCGCCATCGCCTTCGCCGGGGCGAGCACCGCCGAGTTAAAGTCGACCACGCCGAACTCCGGCGCGTGAAGCGCCCCGTCGGTTCCGCCCGCCAGAGGCTGAATGGCCGGCATGATCTGGGTCAGGTCGCCCAAGTCAGTGGAAGCGGAAAACACAGTGTGTCTCTTGACCCGGTCCGCGCCGACGAGCCCCTCCGCGTTGCTTGAGAACAGGTCATTCAGCCGGACTGAGCACTTGAGAGGCAGATACCCCGGCAGGGACGAGGCGGAGAAGGAAGCACCGACGGCCTTAGCGCCGCTTTCAAACGCGTCGATAACCCGGTCAAACGTCCTGTTGATGCAGTCGGTCGACAGGGCGCGGACGTACCCTTCCAGTCTCACGTCGTCCGGCACGGAATTTACCGACGTGCCGCCTTTTGTGATGATGAAGTGAACCCGCACGTTGTCCTCGTCGCGGAACGTCTCCCGCAGGGCGTTGACAGCCCCAATGCCAATGATTGCCGCGTTCAAGGCGTTGATTCCCTCGTGCGGAGCGCCGGCGGCATGAGACGCCTTGCCCTTGTAGCGGATCGAGAACGCCCGAAACCCCATGCTCAGATCCGGCACGTCAAACCCCGGCTCGGGCGCGTGTCCTCCGGCGTGAACCATCATGGCCATGTCCACGTCGTCGAAGACGCCCAGCCTGACAAGCTCCTGCTTCCCGCCCAAATAGGCAATGGCGCCTTCCTCGCGGAGCGCCGTACGGCGGTCGATCTCGATGAACTCCTCCGCCGGCACCGCCATGAAGGCTACCCGCCCGGACAGTTTGCCCCGAACCGCCGGATCGCTCAGCGCCGCCGCGACGGCTACCATCTCGGTGACCTGCAGGTTGTGGCCGCAGGCGTGAGAGGCCCCCGTCTTAGGGTCGGCTGTGGGGTGCGCGACGCAGGGAATGCCGTCCAGCTCGCCGATGACAGCAACTGTCGGACCGTCCGTCGAGCACTGAAGGACCGCTTTGAGCCCTGTCCGAGCCAGTCCGTTCTCCACCTTCAGACCCAGAGCCTCGAGCGCCTTCTTGATCTTCTCCGAGGTCTGGAACTCGAAGTACCCCAGCTCCGGCGTCTCGGCGATGCTCGACGCCAACTGCTGGGACTCTTCGGCCCGTCGGTCAATGGACGAAACAACCATCGCTTTCAGTTCTTTTTTCGTCCCCGTCATTGATTCAACTCCTTCCGTAAAAAGAATGCCGTGCTGTTTATTCTTTCAGCACGACAATGTATTGATTGTATTATACATTGAATTACTGTTTATGTCCAATTTTATAAATTTCACGAAAAAATAAGTAAGGACGCTCCGGAACAGATGATCAGACAGATCACCACGAGACGAAAAACGCGAGCCGGCACAAAAAAACCCAGACGGGTTCCCAGAGCGCTGCCGAGGCAGATGAGCGATATGTAAATCGGCGCCAGCTTGACCAGCTCGAAGGACAGCTGCCCGCCCAGCGCCAGCGCGGCGGTCACCAAGACGTTGACCGACAGAAAAAACAAGGAGATCGTCGCGCGAAATTCGTTCTTGGACAGCTCGCCGGCGGTCAGGAAAATAGACACCGGCGCGCCGGCAATTGAAAGGCACCCGCCCAGAACGCCGGCGAGAAATCCCACGCCGACCGTCAGCATGTCGTTTTGGCGCTTGAGCTGCCAGCCAGTCGCCAAGACGCCTCCGCAGCCGATGATGAGGACGCCGATGATCCACTTGAACGCCGTCAGCGGCACGAGATGACGGATCATCGCCCCCGGGATAATCCCAAACACGGCGCCGGCCAAAAGCAAAAGGTACAGCCGCCGGTTGACCGACCGGCGCAAGCTCCAGAGGATGACCAAGTTGGAGCTGCTGGCGAAGATGGCCAGCATGGCCGTCACCATTGACGTCGAGTAGAACATTAAAAGGATCGGCGCGCCGATCAGCCCTAACCCAAATCCGGCGACACCCTGCAGCATGCTGCCAAAGAAGAAAACTGCCGAGCCGACGAGAAGTTGGACCATTCCTCCGCGTCCTCCCTAAAATCCCAGCGCCGCCCGTTTCTGTTTCACGCCCAACAACAGCTGGTCTGCCGCGGTCACGAACTGTTCCACTCCCTTGGCCAACAGGTCCTCCGCCAATCTTTCCACGTCGATTCCGCAGGCGGCCAGTTGGGCCATCCGCGACCGAGCCAGAGGGACGTCGCTCGTGACGGAATCTCTCACGGCGCCGTGATCAAGAAACGCGTCGAGCGTTTTAGGCGGAACCGTATTGACGGTGTGAGGCCCGATCAAACTGTCGACGTACAGGCAGTCCGGCCAGTCGCCCCTTTTCACCGACGTGCTGGCCCACAGGGGACGCTGAACCGACGCACCGGACTGGGCAAGCCGGTTCCACCGGGCGCCCGAGAAGATCCGAATGAAGTCCTGATAGACCAGCCGGGCGTTGTCCACCCCAACCTGACCGGGCTCGCTCTCCAGCCCCGCGTCGGCCATCGGCTTCGCCGCCGCCGTGTCGAGACGGCTCACGAAGACTGACGCGACCGACGCCACGCCGGCCAGAGATTTTTCGGCCTTGAGCCGCGCTTCAAGCCCTCGGAGGAAGCTCTCTGCGACGGCCCGGTACTGCCGAGGCGAAAAGATCAACGTGACGTTGACGTTGACGCCCTCGGCGGTGAGCGTCTGAATAGCCTCGCACCCAGCCGGCGTCGCAGGGACTTTGATCATCCCGTTCGGCCGGCCGATCCGACGCCACAGGTCTGTCGCCTGACGGACCGTCTCGTCCGCGCTGTACGCCAAATTGGGAGAAACCTCCAAGCTCACGAAGCCGTCAGTTCCGCCCGACGCCTCCCAGACCGGGAGAAGAACGTCACAGGCCGCGGTCACGTCCTCCACCTCGAGGGCTTCAAGGATCTCTTGATCGCCCAGCTTCTGCCGGGCCAAATCGGCAATGCGTTCGTCGTAGTCGGACGAACCGACAATAGCGTCGCGGAAGATCGACGGGTTCGACGTGACGCCCCGAATTCCCTGCGCCGTCAGCTCGGCCAGCCTGCCCGAATTGAGAAGCGACGCGCTGATGTGATCGTACCAAATGCTCTGTCCCGCCTTGTAGGCGCTCTCCAGCCTGTTCATTTTCCAGCCTCCCGACCGTCAGAGTTCTCCTTGATTATACGATAGGCCGCCGGCGCAGCCCGTGGAAATATGCTACCATGCTCCTATCATCGGAGGGAAACCTCAGAAAGGAGGAAAACATGAGCGAACCACAACACAAAACTTCGCCGTCGAACGGCCAAGAGCCGCAGCTTCTTCAAGTGAGAGATGCCGTCTGCGAGGCCCTGAAGGACGCGCCGTCCGCTCAAATGGACTTGAACGACGTGTCGGAACTGCTCCGAAGTCGGCTGCCCGGCTTTCGCCCGAACGTCTTCGGCTGCGCCAAGCTGTCGTCCCTGCTGTCGCGGAAATTGGGCGACGTCGTGGAGCTCCAGCTGGACAAGCGGACCAACACGACGACCGTTCGGCTCGTTTCGGCGGCCCCGGCGAGCTCAGACGAGCCTGAAGAAGCTCCGGCGGATCCCAAGCCGTCGGCCGACGCAGAGCAAACGGCCTACCCGATTGAGCGAGTCCGACAGGCCGCCCTCGACGCGCTGTCCCAAGCCCCGAGCAAGAAGCTCGACTTGAGCCAGCTGGGCTCGTCGCTGAACGATTCTCTGCCGGGTTGGAGCCCTTCCCACTACGGAAGCGCCAGGCTGTCATCATTTCTCAGCCGCCAGCTGTCCGAGCTGGTTTCGCTGCGCAAGGGAGAAAAGCAGTCCGTCTGTGCTGAGCTTCGAGTGACCGGACAAACGGACAAGGGCGCGTCCGATCAGCCGCCTGTGGACGAAGCGCTTCGAGCGGTGGAAGAGCTCCTGAGCGCCGAGCCGGACGGGCGAATGCACCTGAGCCGCCTCGCCGACCGGCTGAAAGACCGGCTGCCGGGATTCCGCCCCAAGCTGTACGGCTGTTCGTGCCTGTCAACGTTTTTGACGCGCCGCATGGCCGGCGCCGTGACGCTCCAGCGGGACAAACAGAGAAACAACGTCTACGCCCTGCTGCGCAAAAACGCGGCGCCCGCGCCCGAACCGAGCCAGCCCGCGCCGGCTCAGCCGAAAAGCGAGCCACAAAAAAGAACTTCGACCCGCTCGGCCCGCAGCGCCAGCAAGGCCCTTCAGCGGGCCTCGACAGAACGGTCGGGCAGCTGGGCGCTGAAGAACTTCGCGGCCATTTCCGACGACCAGTACCGGCGTCTCGCCGGCATGGCCCTGCCGGAACCGTGGGAGTTCCACGACGACGAGCTTCCGCTGTCAATCCTGAAAGAGTACGTCCGGGCCACGTTTGCCCGAGTCAAGCGGCTCGGCGGCCTGGGCTTTGACAGGAAAAAAGAGATCGCGGCGTTCAACACCGGCCTGCTGGACCGCAACTGCGAGCCTATCTTCGCCTACTTCGGCCGCAAGTCGGAGAGCTGGGAGCTGCTCGACTTCTGCCTGCCTGGGCAGGGCCAGTACGGCAAACCGCTGCTGAAGAACTTCTCGCCTCTGCCGCCCAGAGCCGTCTTTTCACGCTCCGCCGACGAGCTGATTTACGACCTGTCGGCCGGCGAACCGCAGGTGGACTGGAACCACGTCCTAGTGGACAAGATCAGCCGGATCCCCGGCGAGGTGCTCCGGCTCGTCGGACTGGACGTCCCGAACGGCGCGCCGTTCATTCAGGACCTGTCGGTCGTCCGGTCGTGCCGCCGGGAGCTTCGGACCAACCCGCTGACCCATCGGCGGCTCAAATCGATTTTTGAAGGCGCCATCGACAACGTGATGAAGCGCCTTCAGTACGACTACCGGCTGGCCGTTCCGATCTACCGAATCAGCCGCCAGACGCTCGGCCTCGCGCTGCCGCTGGACCTGACGTCGTCAAGCCGAGTCGACTTGGCCCTGATCTGCGAGCGAATCGGCTCGGTCGGGTACCAAGGGCACACGATCTACCCTCTTCGATGGGTCTACCGCTCGGCTCGAGTGATGTTCCGGCCGACGGTCCCTTGGCTCGACCCTCTGACCCTGCCGCCGGCGCCGGTGCTCCAGGACGACGAAAGCCAAAAGGACTCCCAGCCGCAGCAAACCCTGCGCCTTTCCCGCCGCAAGGGACGCGGCGGAGCGCGCAGCCCAAGGACCGCGGCTCAGCCAGTCAAGAGCGAGCGCGAGAACGCCCCGAAGGAGACCTGCTCCGTTTTGGACCAATCTCCTCGGGCCAACTCTGCCCTTTCAATGCTGTGGAACCTATTCCGCAGGAAAAAATAACGATGCGAGGCGCGTCCGATTGATTCGGACGCGCCTCGTTCATTTTGGCTCCGCGCCTTGACCAGCCAGCCAAGGCGCGCCACAATAAAAAAATCCATGGAGGTGAAGCGAATGAAAGACTCAGTCCTTCAGGCGCTGAGGCAGTCCGACGGATTCGTCTCAGGACAGAAAATCTGCGCCCTGCTTGGCGTCACCCGCGCGGCGGTCTGGAAGGCCGTTCAAATGCTTCGCAGCGACGGCTATCTTATTGAGGCTCAGCCCCGAAGAGGGTACCGCCTCGCCTTCGAGCCTGACCGGCTGGACAGGATGAAACTCGCCGAGCTGCTGACGACCTGCCGAATTGGACGGTCATGCGAGATCCTCGCGCAAGTGGACTCAACCAACACGCTGTGCCGGACGAGGGCCCGTGAAGGAGCGTCCGACGGCCTCGTGATCGCCGCCGAGCACCAAACCGCCGGACGAGGCCGCTCCGGCCGGACGTGGCACTCGGACCAGTGTCAAGCGCTCCAGTTCTCGTTGCTGCTGCGGCCCGCCCTGCCGCCGTCGCGGGCGGCTCTCATCACCCAGATCGGCGCGGCGGCCATGGCGCAGGCTCTCGTTTCCGCCGGATTTGAGCCTCAGATCAAGTGGCCCAACGACCTGCTTCTGAACGGGAAGAAAGTCTGCGGCATACTGACCGAGATGAGCTGCGAGCTCGACCGGATTCACTGGGTCATCATGGGCGTGGGACTCAACGTCAACCAGACGGACTTTCCGCCCGACATCGAGGGGATCGCCACGTCGCTTGCCGCTGTTAGCGGGAAAACTCACGACCGAACCGCCCTGTTGGCCAAGTTTCTCAACGCCTTCGAGCCGCTGTTCGACGACTACCTAGCCAATCCGGCGTCCCCCCAGGCGCTTGAAATTTGCCGCCGCCGATCGTCTCTGACCGGCAGGGAAATCAGCTTCACCGACGACGCCGGTTTAGCTCAAAAAGCGATTGTCCTCGGAATTGACAGTGTCGGCCGGCTTGAAGTCCGCTTGGCTGACGGACAACTTCGCCGGCTGCTGTCCGGCGAAGTTCATCTCGGCCACCAGAAATAAAAGGGACAAGGTTTATTGCTCGTAGCGGGACCGAATAACGAGCAGTCTTAACGCAACGCAAGCCGAAACGAGAGCCAGCGCAGAGAAATTTCTGCAAAAAAAGGTCCCCCTTTTGTCCCTCAAAAATGGAAACGCCTCTTTTTTGTGCCAGCCCGCGAGGCCAAAACCGATGGCGGCTCGTTGACAGCCGTCTGTTCGTGAACTAGTCTTGCGGGGAACGGCCCCGCCGACGGCGGGACAAAACGACGCGCGAGGTGAAAAACATGAGTTCAATTGTGGCACTGGCCGTCATAGGAGTTCTGTTTCTCTGCGCCCGGCGGGGAGAAGCCTGCACTACCCTTTTGGTGGGGAAGAAGGCGTCGGCCAACGGCCGGGTCATCGTGGGACACAACGAGGACGACCCGGGGCGGCTCGTGGTCCGTCATGGCCTCGTGCCGGCCCGAACCTACAGCGGCGGGGCCCGAATGATCTGCGAAGAGTACGCCGCCCGCCCAGCCCTAACGGGAACGACACCCAAGATATTTTGGACGGAAGTTCGGGACGAGAAAGGCATGTCGTCGGCCGACTGCTTCGTCAACGAGTGGGGCGTCGTTTTGGTGAGCAACAGCTGCGCCCACAGCCGCAAGGACGACGAGCCGGACTTGACCGGCGGGGGGCTCGCCTACGGCCTTCGCCGCGCGCTCGCCGAAGGGGCCAGAAGCGCCAGAGATGGCGTCGAGCTGGCATGCCGGCTTCTGAACCAATGGGGCTACCGAACGCCGGGGCGAAGCTACGCCGTCGCCGACGCCGAAGAAGCGTGGGTCCTCCAAGTCTCCATGGGCAAGGTCTACTGCGCCGTCCGCCTGGACGACCACATGGCCGCGGTCATTCCCAACCACTTCACCATTCAAGGCGGCGACTTGAAGGACCGCCCTCATTTCCTGTCGCCCGACGCGATCAGCCGTGCTCAGGCGAGGGGCTGGTGTCCCCGGGGCTGCGGCGAAGAGGCGTTCGACTTCGCGGCCGCGTACCAAGACCCCGGCTCGGTCCGCGTTGACGGCAACACCTACCGGCACCGGCACGCCGTCGCCGCCCTGACAGGCCGTATGCCCGGCGCGGACGAAAAACTACCGTTTGCGGTAACGCCGAACAGGCCGCTGACCGACCGGGACGTTCGGACGATTCTTCAGGATCACTACGAGGGCACGCCCGACGACCTGACCATCGACTTCGCCGGCCATTCGCCCCACTACACGCCCCGGCGGCGTATCTGTACCGGCGGCACAGTCGAAAGCTGGGTCGTCCTGCCCCACGCCAACCCGCACCTGACGGAAATTCAGATTGCCCAAGGCCGCCCCTGCCTGTCGCCGTATCAGACGTTCGACCTGCTGGGCGAGCTTCCGCCCCAGCTTGACCCGCTGGACGATCCGGCCGCGGCGCTTGACCGACACTGTCAGTCAGACCCAAGCCAGCTGAACGACGGGGCCTTCTGGCACAAGCTGTTCGAGCGGCAAACTCTCATCGACCTGCTGTACTCGTCGGCTCATCAGACCGTCTCAGAGTGGCGGAAAAAGCGGCAGGACGAGCTTGACGCCTCGGCCGAAGAAGCCCGGCTCGACCGCTGCCGGCTGGCCGATCAAGGCGACTGGGAAGAAGCCGGCAGGCTGTCATCAAGCCGAGCGAAGCGCGACGCGGAGGAAACCGACAGACAAATGAAGGCGCTTCTCGCGCCATTCGGACCGGCTCAGGCGTCGTTTTCGCCCCATGAAGTCGACAAGTCAGACCCGGACTGCCAGCTGACCGTCTCGTTTGAGTGCGGCACGTCCCCGTTCGAGAGCTCCCTTCGGTTGGGCCAGAGCGGTTCGGCGCCGATGACTTGGGCGTCGCCCCTGGCCGGCTCGCTCCGGCAGGTCGGCCCGACGAGCTGGAGCGTCGCGTTCCGCGCCCGGGAAGCGACAGAAAGCGCCGCGCCGTGCGCCGGCGGCTTCTGGCTTGCCGGACACGACGTCAGCGGCCAGCCGATCGCCGCACTGGGACGGCTGACGGTCCGACCGGCCCAGCCTCGGGAGACGTTCACCGGCAGCTGCAGCCTGTAAAGTTCCCCGGCTCCAGGACGCCTTCAAGGCCGGGAGCGTCAGGGAAGTCGCGCAGGCTCGGCCGCTTGTGACCGTCCCGGCCGACCACCGGTTGGGCTTCCAGCATGGAGCGAAGCACCGCCTCGTCGGTCCCCTCCACGACCGCCCTGAAGAAGTCGTTGGCCGCCTCCGGCCCCATCACGGGCAAATTGAACGGTCCTCGGCCCGATGGAATCCGGGACGCGGTGGAAAACGCGACCGATATCTCCCCGCTGCCGTGGGAGACGAAAGCCCCCCGACGGGTCACCCCGACCGTCGCCCGTCGAGCCAACCGGGTCAGCTGTCTGCTCGAAAGGGGCGCGTCGGTCGCGATCACGGCGATGACCGACCCGTCGGGGCCGGCTTCGCGCCCGCCGGACAGCTTCTGCCCAATGAACCGCCCGGTGGGTTGTCCCCTCAACGTCAGGTCAGACAGCGAGCCGAAATTCGTCAAGACGAGAACTCCGACCGTGTAACAACCAACCCGACGGGAGGCCGTCCCGATCCCGCCCTTGAGCTCGTAGCAGCTCATCCCCCGGCCGGCTCCGACCGAGCCAAGGGAGAAGTTGACGCTGGCCGCGTCCAACGCCTGACGAGCCATCTCCGGCGTCACAGAGCGCAGCCGCAGATCGTTCAGAAAGCCGTCGTTGCACTCGGCGACCACCGGATTGACCGTGCCGGCCTCCCGGCCGATCGACGGCTCGTGCTCCATCAGCCAGCCGACCAGACCGTCCCAGACGGCCCCGACCGACAGGGTGTTCGTCAGGAGAATCGGCGTCTCCAACGTTCCCAGCTCGGCGATTTGAACCAGCCCGGCGGTTTTCCCGTAGCCGTTGGCGACCCAGCAGCCCGCGGCCATTTTGCGGCAGAACAGATCGTCTCCCGGCACCAAGGCCGTCACGCCGGTCTGGACCGCCCCGCTCGACAGCGTCACGTGACCGACCAAAACGCCCGGCACGTCTGAAATGCTGTTGCCCCCTCCCCGCGGCAAAGTCCACAGTCCCTGCCCCAACAAGTCAACGTTCATCGTATCACCTCACCTTGGGCCCATTATACCGGCCTTGGAAAGGAGCTTCCCCGATGAGAATATATATCAGCGCCGACATGGAAGGCTGCACAGGAGTCACGGCTCCCTGCCAGACGATCAGCTCCGAGCCGGAATACGCGTTCGGCTGTCAGATGGAGTGTCACGACGTGGCGTCGGCCGTCAGAGGCGCTCTCGCCGGCGGCGCGGACGAGGTCCTTGTGAACGACTCCCACGACCGAATGATCAACTTGGACATTCGGGAGTTTGGCCCGCAGGTCAAACTCTTGAGCGGCACTCCGAAGCCGCTCAGCATGGTTCAGGCCGTCGAAACCTGCGACGGCGCGTTCTTCGTCGGATACCACGCCGCGGCCGGAACGCCGCTGGCGATTTTGGACCACACCATTTCGGGCCGGACGGTCTACTCGATCACCCTGAACGGCCGCGAAGTCGGCGAAACAGGAATCAACGCCGCCGTCTGCGCCGAGTGCGGCGTCCCGGTGACCCTCGTGACCGGCGACAGAGCCGTCTGCGACGAGGCGGTCAACCTTCTCGGCCCCGACGTCGTTACCGCCCAAGTCAAAACCGCTCACAGCCGTTTTGCCGCCACGTGCCTTCCGCCTGACGCCAGCTCCGAGTTGATCAGACAGCGCGCCGCGGAGGCCGTCGGAAAACTCATCCGCGGTGAAATTTCCTGCCCGCCCAGCCCGCAGGAGTTCGACCTGCAGATCACCTTCCACTTCACCCACCAGTGCGACCGAGCGGCGATTCTGCCCTGCACCGAACGAATCGGCGGCCGGACCGTTCGGGTGACCGGACGCGGCATGGCCGTCATGCGCCGATACGCGGGAACGCTCATCTCCCTCGGAGGGCAATAAATTTTAAATCGGCAAGAAAAAGCCCAGCTGACTTTCGTCAGCTGGGCTTTTTTCGTTACTTTTTGCCGATCAGAACCGCCCGGCGAAGTGCTCCAAAATTGCCGGCTGAATTTCCGGGTAGGCGCAGCCGCCTTCCGGCACTTGGTCGACCGGACAAACGCTCGCGATCTCGTAGGGCGGCAGGTCCCCACGGGAAGACACGACGCCCGAGTACGCGGCGCCGAACGTCTGGCCCTCCGGCCCTCTCACCCCGTACCAGCCGAGGAAGGTCAGCTCAAACTCCAGCGCGCCGGTCTCTTCCCACAGCTCCCGCGCCGCGGCCTCGAAGGGCGTCTCGCCCCGCTCCCGCCTGCCGCCGGGAAGCTCCCACTCGCCTCGGCCCTGATGATGACAGACCAGCAGCCGGCCGTTCTCCCTGACGAGCATCACCACAAACGACACGTCGCAGTCGGGCACCGACGGCGGGAAAAACACATCTTCCGGCGTCACCTTAGCGGCCGGCCCAAGATAGGGCCGGCCGTCCTCAAGCGGCTCAGTCTGAGAAAAGCTTTCCATCGCAGGTCAGCCTACAGGGCTCGGAGCAGCGCCCTCGCTCCCCGCATGAATCCGTCCAAGTCCTCTGGCTCCATTCGAGCGAACAGCCGGCGAAGCATATCGTTCTGACGCCGATCGTGCTCGTTGAACACCGCCTGCCCTTGTTCCGTCAGCGCCAGCTGATACGACCGCCGATCCATCTCCGAGCGGATCCGTTTGACCAGTCCCATGCTCTGCAGCCGATCAATCATCACCGTCACGGTCCCTGTGGTCAGCTTTAGCCGATCCGCCACGTCCTTCATCCGCACGTCCCTGTGCCGACCTATGACGCACAGCGCTTTCAGCTGAGGCACCGACAGCCGGCCGAGCTTGGCCACGCTGGATTCCCAGCCAGAAAGGGTCTCGCACAGGTTCAACATTAACTCTGCTGCCTTGTCCATTATTCCTTCGTTCATTTTCGATGTCCCTCGTCAAACGGCTAGATTTTATTTGTATAACAATATACGCCACTATCAAATAAATTGCAAAATAAGGCGGTTATTCCCTTCTTCGCCTTCCCTTTATCTCCTGAACGCCGCTGAACCGGCGAAGAGACCCCGAGCCGCCTAGTAAAATAAGAATAGTTATCAATAAGTGATTTCAATGATGACCGGTCGGTTTTCCCTTGGTAGAATTTCGCCAGAAAGTTAAAGAGCGGTTTCTCATCTCTCGCAGTTTTATCTGCGCTTGATTAAGGAGGAGTTTTGATGTACAAGATTAACGACAAAATCGAAGATTTCCGCGCCATGGCTTATCAGGACGACGACTTCAAGGAGATCAAGTTCTCCGATTACGACGGAAAATGGCGGATCATCGTGTTCTACCCCGCCGACTTCACGTTCGTCTGCCCGACCGAGCTGGGCGAGATGGCCGACAACTACGAGACCTTCAAGAAAGAGGGCGCCGAGCTGTTCAGCGTCAGCTGCGACACCGAGTTCACCCACATGGCTTGGCACGACGCTTCCGACACCATCAAGAAGATCAAGTTCCCCATGCTGGCCGACCCGACGGGCAAGCTGGCGAAGGCGTTCGGCGTTTACATGGAAGACGCGGGGCTGGCCCTGCGCGGCTCGTTCGTCATCGACCCCGAGGGCGTGCTGAAGACCATCGAAATCCACGAGCCCAGCGTGGGCCGCAGCTGCAAGGAGCTGCTCCGCAAGCTCCGGGCCGCGAAGTTCGCCGCTGAGCACGGACAGGTCTGCCCTGCCAGCTGGGAACCCGGCGACGAGGCTCTGACCCCGGGCAAGGAACTGGTCGGCAAGATCTAACTTTTTCCACAGGAACATAATATCCCGTCCGCCGTCCCTCGAACGCTGCGCGTCGGGGGACGGCTCTTGATACGGAGGTGATGACTTTGGTCCAGAGACGAACAAAACAGCGGGAAGCAATCCTTGAGATTCTCCAGCGGCGAAATTACCATCCCACCGCCGACCAAGTGTACGACGAGGTAAAGAAAACCGTGCCGTCGATCAGCCTCGGAACGGTGTACCGCAATCTGGACGCCCTTCTTGAGAGCGGCATGATCGCGCGAATTGAAGGGACATCGCCGGCCCGTTATGAAGGAGTTCAGGAGCCGCACCTGCACCTGAAGTGCTGTCGATGCGGCGAGATCTACGACATCTGGCCGACGCGTCCCGTCGTCGACCTGTCGAGCATCCCGGACGACTGCCAAGTGACCGAATGGGAACTGCTCCTTCAGGGGCTGTGTCCCGACTGCCTGAGCAAAGAAAAGGAAGCCTCGTCGGAGGCTCAAACAGCGTCAGCGTAAAAAAGCCCGGTTCTTCCGAACCGGGCTTTTTCTTCGCTTTCCGCTGAGCGGCCTGCGCTACAATATGATCCGAGGGGGTGAGGCCGTGAACTGTCACGAGTGTTCCACCATGCGGTGTAGCACAAAAGGCCAAGCGTGCCGGGTTCTTGGTTCCCGGTCAAGGTACGACGAGCTCGACGAGCGACTGATGACCGTCGCAGCGTCAGTGGAAGCCGATTTCTACGGCGAGATGTGCCGAGCCGACGAGATCATCGAGTTCTGCCGGCGTATGGGCTACCGTCGAATTGGATTGGCGTTTTGCGGCGGGCTGGCCAACGAGGCGAAGACCTACGCGGCTGTTTTGGAGCGCGAGTTTGAAGTGGTTTCGGCCTGCTGCAAAATCGGCGGGCTGACAAAAGCGGAGATGGGACACGAGCAACGCCCTTGGCTTGGGCCTCTGTCGTGCAACCCGGCCGAACAGGCGGCGGTGATGAACGAGGCTCAAACCGACTTCAACGTCGTGATGGGACTGTGCGTGGGACACGACTCGGTCTTCTTCCGCCACAGCGCGGCACCCTGTACCGTCGTGGTGGTGAAAGACCGCCGGCTCGGCCATAACCCGGTGGCCGCTTTTACCTGTCCGTACCTGACCCGCCGGCTCGGCGGCCATATGGAGCCCCGCAAGTCGTAAACGGTTCGTGCTCTGCCGTCTCATTCGGCAAAAGTCCGGGCACGAAAAAACTATCGGAGGAAAGAATGCCCCAACTGCGCGTCATATCCATTCGCCCTGACCTGAAGGGAATGCTCCTCGGCCCGGGCTCTATAGCCCTATCCGGCGGCAGAAAAAAAGGACTCGCCCGCCTCGTCGGGGGAAGTCTCCCTTTTTTCGCCTGTTTTGACGAAGGGCTGGAGCCCGACCAAGTCATCGCGGGCGCGGCGCTGGCCTCTCAGCTCGGCCTTGAGGCCGGCAGGAGAATTGCCCTCGAGGCCGTGCCATGGGCTTGGGCCGCCAGTTTAACGCTGGCGCCCCTTTCGCCGCTTCCCCAGTCGGTCTCGCCGCAGGACCTAACCAACGCCCTAACCGATACGGCGCTGGCGGTTGGGGAAACGATAACGCTTCAGCTGGCAAGGGAAACGGCTCGGTTCCGCCTTCTGTCGGCGTCGCCGGCGGGTTTTCTGCTCGTCTCCCCCTCGAGCCAAATCTGTCTGACCCGTGCTGTTCCGCCCGTCAGCGGGAAACTTCAGGGGTACGCGTCGGTCGGCGGACTGTCAGACCAACTTCGGCTGGTTCGGGAGCTGGTCGAACTCCCGCTCGTCCACCCGGAAGCCTTCGCCCATTTTGGCGTTGAGCCTCCGAAGGGCGTGTTGCTCTACGGGCCGCCCGGCACCGGCAAGACGCTGATCGCCCGGGCCGTCGCCCAAGAAACCGACGCGTGGTTCGCGTCAATCTCCGGCCCGGAGATCATCGGCAAGTACTACGGCGAAAGCGAAGAGCGGCTCCGCGACCTGTTCACCCAAGCGCAGCAGAACGCTCCGGCCGTGGTGTTCATCGATGAGCTGGACGCTATCGCCCCCCGTCGGCAGGACATGGGCGCTGAAAAGCAGGTGGAGCGGCGGGTCGTGTCCCAGCTTTTGACTCTGCTCGACGGGCTGCCGGCCCGAAGTCAGGTCGTCGTCATGGCGGCCACAAACCTGCCCGACTCGATTGACCCAGCGCTTCGGCGGCCCGGACGGTTTGACCGGGAAATCGAAATTCCCATGCCGACGCGGCAGGCCCGAAAAGAAATCTTGGCCGTTCACTGCCAGCCCGTTCCCCTAGCCGACGACGTCGACTTGGACCAAGTGGCCGCTCAGGCGTACGGCTTTGTCGGCGCGGACCTGGCCGCGCTGGTCCGCGAGGCGGCTCTGGCCGCGTGGCGTCGGATCGCCCCAGACGGGACGTTCCCGAAAAACTTGGAAGCCGAAGCCGTGACGATGGACGACTTCAAAAAGGCCTTAGCCCAGCTGTCGCCGTCTGTGACCCGCCAGCTACGGACGGAAATCGCTCCGGTGAGCTGGGACGATATCGGCGGACTCGCCGACGCCAAGGCGCAGCTGAAGGACCTGACGAAACAGGCGTTCGTTTTAGCGCCCCGGCTGCTCGACGCAGGCATACGGCCGCCTCGGGGCGCGCTGGTCTCCGGCCCCAGCGGGACGGGAAAAACCATGCTGGCTCAGGCCGTCGCGGGACAGCGAACCGCCATCTTCCTCTCGGCCAGCGGACCGGCGCTCTGTGCGGCTGGTCCAGCCGAGGCGGCTCGGGCGCTTCGGGAGATCTTCGTCTCAGCCCGTCGGGCGGCGCCGGCCGTCCTGTTCTTCGACGAGGCGGAAGCACTCCTTCGTCCTCGGGGGCGCGACAATGGCCTGACGAGTGTCTTTTACTTTGAAATGGACCGGCTGACCCCGGACGACGCGGTGTTCATTCTGGCCGCCACAAGCCGGCCGGACCTGCTGGACAGCGGCGTCTTTTCCGGCTGCCGATTTGACCGGCAGATCGAGCTGAAACTCCCCGACGAGACCGAACGGGCGCAGATTCTGTCGTTAGCGCTGAAGGGCCTGCGCCTTCCCGCGCTCTGCGACGTCGGCGAGCTTGCAAAAGAGTCTGACAGCATGAGCGGCGCCGCGCTTCGGCGGTGGACCGAAAGCGCTGCAGCCCTCTGTCTCGGCGAGGGCTGCCCGCTTGAGGCCCGGCATTTTACCGCAACTTTGCCCAGGTTTCTGTCAGGCAATTCACCCTGCCCGAGAGCAAAGACCGTCATAGAATAGAATTTACGTAGCTTATGCTAAGAAATTTTTCCTAATCAAGGTGGTGAAGATATGAAGCGTTTATGTGCAATTCTCGCGTGCTGCGCGCTTCTCGTCGGGCTGGCCGCTCTGCCGGCTGCGGCGAAGCCACGGCAGATAACGAAAGCAAAACCGGAGACGACTGACATTCTGTTCATCCTTGACGAGAGCGGTTCGATGTTTGGCCTGTCCAGTGACACGATCGGCGGCTACAACAGCTTTATCGAAAAGCAGAAAAAAGAGCCCGGAGAGGCTCGGCTCACGACGGTTCTGTTCAACAGCACCTATCGGGTACTCGGCAGCCAAGTTGACCTGAAGCGCGTCCCCCTTCTGACAAGCCGGGAGTACAGCCCCACGTCCACGACAGCCCTGTACGACGCCGTCGGCCGAGCTGTTTCCGATTTAAAGAAATCCCTCCAAGAAGAAGGCCGCGCGTCTGAAAAGGTCATCGTCCTGATCGTCACCGACGGACAGGAGAACTCCAGCGTCGAGTTCCGGCTCAGCCAGGTTCAAAAGCTGATCGCCGACTGCCGAAAGAGCGGCTGGGAGTTCGTCTACATGGGAGCGAACGTCGAAAGCGCTAAAGAGGCATCTTCCATCGGCATCAGCAGAAAAAACGCCATGGACTTTGCACCCAGCGCCAACGGACTGCAAAACGTCTTCGACTCCGCCCAAGAAGCCGTGAAAAACTTCCGCTCTACCGGCGACGTCGGCAAGTGGCAGCAGTATGATGACTCAAAGCCGGTCAAGCCATGAGCTGGAAGTCCGATTCCGAACGCCCCGAACAGGAAGGGTGTCAGTTCCACATTCGCGTCAAGCCCGGCGACGCGGCCCCGTACGCCGTACTCCCCGGGGATCCGGCGCGAACTGACCTGATCGCTCAGGGCTGGGACGACGCCCGCCTCGTGGCGAATAACCGAGAGCACCGAACGTTCACCGGCACGCTCCGCGGTGTGCCGGTCACAGCCTGCTCAACCGGCGTGGGCGGGCCGTCGGCGTCCAACGCCATTGAGGAGTTGGCCCGACTGGGGACTCACACGTTTATCCGCGTCGGCACCTGCGGCGCCCTTCGCGCTGAGATTCAGCCCGGCGATCTGATCGTCAACTGCGCGGCGATCCGCCACGACGGCACAAGCGACCTGTACGCGCCGGCGGCCTATCCCGCAGCGGCCAGCTACGACGTGACTGCCGCGCTAATTGAGGCGTGCGACCGGCTCGGTTACCGCTGTCACGTGGGCGTCACCTGCTCCACCGCGTCGTTTTACGCCGGACAGGCCCGCCCGGGATTCGGCGGGTTCAAGACGAGCTCCACCGAACACCTGATTTCCGACCTGACGGCCATGGGCGTGCTGAACTTCGAGATGGAGGCGGCCACCCTGTTCACCCTCTGCTCGCTTTTCGGCCTCCGAAGCGGCTGCGTCTGCACGGCCATCGCCAACCGGGTAACCGGCCAACTGATCGAAACGGGCATTGAAAAAAGCGTCGCCGCGGCGAACGAGGCCTTGCTCATCTTGGCCGGGCGGGACGAGATCTGCCGCCGGGAGAACAAACCGTACTGGCACGGCGGCCTGAGATGACCGGACAAAAGCTGACCGAACGTATCGAAGCGGCCAAGCGACGAGCCGTCGTCCCAATCAGCGGATTTCCCGTCGGCGCGGTCGCCGTCGGATCAACCGGCCGAGCCTACGAAGGATTCAACATCGAGTTTCCGGGCTGCGAGCCGGCCTTGACCGTCCACGCGGAAATCTGCGCTGTGACGAGAGCTTTTCAGGCCGGCGAACGGGCGGTCGACTCGCTGTACGTCACAGAAACGCCCTGCGGCCACTGCCGACAGTTCCTCTGGGAGCTGTCGTGCCGCAAAACGTTAAAAGTTTTTCTGCCCGACGGCTCCTTGAGCCTTGAGGACCTCCTGCCCTTCCCGTTCAGCCTTCGAGAGGGCTCCGGATTTTTAGGACACGAGACGGTCTCTATTCGGCCGCTGACCGACGAGGACGAGCTGACCGCTCTGGCCCGAGAGGCGGCAGAAAAAAGCTACTGTCCCTACAGCGCTGCCCGCCGCGGCGCGGCGCTGCGCGGCGTTGGCGGAACGGTGTGGTGCGGCAGTGCCGCTGAGAACGCCGCTTATAACCCGGGCGTGACGGCCGTCCAAGCGGCGCTGATCGCCCGAGGCGGCTCTTCCGAAGCCGTCTCAAGCGCCGTCCTTTTTGAAACGGCCGGCGGCTTCAGCGAGGAAATGCTCTTTGCCGGCGCCATTTCGACCCTGTGGCCGGACGCCAGTTTGACATATCGGCGCGGTTAACCTATAACTGAAACATCAGCATTTATATTCCAAAGGAGGTTTTTCAATGGCAGACAACAGCGAGTACCAGGCACTCTGCGCCCGCTCAGAGGCTCTCGGCAAGGCAGCTCCCGACGTGATGAAGGCGTTCGGCGCACTCCACGGCGCCGTGGTCAAGGAAGGCGCCTTAACCGTCAAGACGAAAGAACTCATCGCCCTGATGATCTCCGTGATCGTCAAGTGCCATCCCTGCATTCAGGCTCACACCCGCGGCTGCATCGCCGCCGGGGTCACGAGAGAGGAACTGGCAGAAGCCATCGGCGTGGCCGTCATGATGGGCGGCGGCCCGGCGACCGCGTACGGCGGCATCGTCCTCGACCTGTTCGACCAGCTGAAAAAGTAGCTCCCAGACCTGACAGGGAAGCCTGCGGCATCGTCCAGCTGGACAGGCGGCAGACGGCTTGAAAAATAAACCGCTTGCCAAAAAAAAGGTTCCATGGTAGGATAGCCTGCGTTGGAACGGGTGCCGTCATTTACGTCCGACTTTGTTGGGGTATCGTCCAACGGCAGGACACCTGACTCTGGATCAGGGAATCGAGGTTCGAATCCTTGTACCCCAGCCATGCTCTCTTCGTCTAGTGGTCCAGGACTCCGGGTTCTCAGCCCGGCAACAGGGGTTCGAATCCCCTAGAGAGTGCCATTAACTACAAAAGCTCCCGCCTCTTTGGTCTGCTCCCCGTCAATAGGACAGTGAAAAATCAAAAAGTCCCGTACCGCCAGTCGAGTAATCGGCTGGCGGTTCTTTTACGCCGCAGTATAGAAGCTTGCATGGTATTCGGCAGGTGTCATCAGATGCAATTTCCGTTGGAACCGCTCTGTGTTGTAATACCTGATGTATGACTCTATGGTCTTCACCAGATCCATCTTTGAGGTGAAGCGTTTCCTGTAGTACATTTCTCGCTTCAGGATCCCCCAGAAGCCTTCCATAGGCCCATTGTCAATGCAATGGGCTACTCTGGACATGCTCTGCTTCATTCGGTTTCTCTTTAGTCTCCCCGAGAACTGTTTGCTCGTGTACTGGAAGCCTCGGTCACTGTGAAACAATGGATGTGCCTCGGGCTCACGCTCTACAGCTTCATCAAACGTGCTCATAACCAGCGGATTGTCATTATGCTCGCCGATTTTATATGCCACGATCCTGCGATCATAGAGATCTAGTATGGCACTCAGATATACTTTGTGAGCGTTCCCCCCGACGTAATACTTGAACTCAGTGACATCCGTCAGCCATTTCTCGTTCGGTGCGTCTGCGTGAAAGTCACGGTTGAGATAGTTTTTGGCGATATGTGCAGGGTCTTGGCTGCTTCTGGTGCAGCTCTTTGGCCTCCACTTGATCGTGGATTGAATACGCTCTCCGCGACAGATCCTGAGTACCCGCTTATCGTTCACTGCGATGCCGTGATTCCTTTCCAGTTCGTCCCTGATTCGCCGGTAACCCATATCCGGATGGTTCTCATGAATGGCCTTGATCTTCTCGGAGAGCTCGGTATTGTACTTCTCACTGAAGCTGACAGGACCTTTAAGCCAGCGATAATACGCGCTGCGCGAAAGCCGCTGGCACTGACAGAGCTTTTGCAGGGGGTAGTGCTTGGCTTCAGTCAGTTCTTTGATCGCTTGGTATTTGTAGGGATGTCGAGTCAGAGAGAGCGATCTTTCATCTCTAACTCTCTGATTTTTTAACAGGTCGTTCTCCATCTGAAGGTCGCGGTTCTTGCGTTCCAGTTCTGCAATCCTGTGGCGCTGCTTTTCCTCTGGTGTCCGGGCTGGCAGGGTTCCAATCCGCCGTCCACGACGGTCTTCAAGGCCGGCGGGGCCCATGCTCTCATAACGGAGCACCCAGTTGCGCACCTGCTGATAGGAACAGTCGTATTTCAGCGCCGTCGCTCCATAATTATTATCCTTAGCAAGGCAGTACTGTACGATTTCAAGGCGTTCTTCCTGGGTTGTCTGTCTGGCTTTTCTCATGGAGCTGCCTCCTCCGCTTGTGCGCGATTGGATCCATCCATGAGTAGTATATGCCTGTATCCAGCTTTGAAGTTGAGCTTTTGACCGTAAGCCATAGCGATACGCCGTCTCCGTTAAGGATCCTTCTCCGCTCAGATAGGCATGAACGGCAGCCAATTTCAGCTCCTGTGAATAATGTCTGTTTCTCGATTGAGCGAGCAATCCTCCGGGACCTTCATTTTGGTAAATCCGGACCCAACTCCTAAACGATGCGCGGCCCCTAAGCCCCGCTTGCCTTGTCGCTTCTGTGCAGCTGATTTCGTCTCGGAGATAGCTTTCAACTAGAGATATTTTCAAAGCTGAGTCTATCTTGCTTTTTCTGGGCATAGAAATACCCCCCAAGTAGGTTTTATATTTCCCTGTCCTACTTGGGGGGAGCATATCACTTTCAAGAGGCGGGAGCTTTTTTTGATAAAGGCCAAAAACTCGACCGAATCCGCCTTACAGCGCCGCTTCTTCGCTCCGCCGGCGAACTCCCCGCAGGAACGCGATCATGGCAGGCACGGGAATGAACGCCGAACAGACGTCGCTGACGGCCTGCACTGCCACCAAACCGGTCAGGCCAAAGAAACGCGGCAAAGTCAGGACGAGGGGGATAAAGAAGAGCCCGCTGCGGCAGACCGCCAAGGCCAAGGCGTTCCAGCTCTGGCCGACCGACTGACAAGTCATGCTGGCCGACAAGTTAAGCGCCAGCAGCGGAAGCGCGGCGCTCTGCCAGCGCAGGGCTTCGGTGCCGATTGAAACTACTTGGGGATCGTGAATGAACCAGCGCATGATCGACGGCGCGCCTAAGAAAATGAGACTGCAGAGGACCACCAGCGAGAAAAACGTCGCCTCGGTCACGAACAGAAACGCATCCCTGACTCGGCCCCATCGGCCGGCGCCGTAGTTGTATCCCACAACTGGCTGGTAGCCCTGCCCGATGCCCACGCCGACCATGAAGGCCATCATGATGATTTTCTTGGCAATGCTCACCGCTGAAAGGGCTGCATCGCCCCAAACAGCGGCCTCGATGTTGAGCATAACCAGCCCCAGGCTCGCCAGCCCCTGACGGCAGAACGACGGGGAGCCCAGCTCGATGATTTCAAGGTACGTCCCGAATGACTTAGAGACAAACGACAGGCGGTGCCTGACAACGCTGCGGCCTCGGCGGTACCAACTGGCCATGATGGCCAGAGAAACCGCTTGGCTGAGGACCGTCGCGATCGCCGCGCCCCGAATCCCCAGACCAAAGGTGAAGATGAACAGCGGGTCCAAGAAGATGTTGAGCACCCCGCCGGACGCGAGTCCCGCCATGGCGAACTTCGCCTTCCCCTCGGCCCGCAGTCCGGTGTTGAGCACGCAGGCGCAGGTCATCAGCGGCGCCCCGAGCAGGATAACCGCCGCGTATTCCGCCGCGTAGGGCAGAACCGTCGCCGTGGCGCCCAGCGCCCGGCAGATGGTGACCACAAACTGATACCCGATGAGCGAGGTCAAACACCCTAAGATGAACGCCGCCGCAACTGAAGACGACGCGTATCGGTTCGCCCGGTCCAAGTCTCTCGCGCCCAACGACCGGGAGATCACGCTGGCGGCTCCGGTCCCCAGAGTAAACCCGATGGCCTGAATCATCGCCATCAAGCTGAAGATGACGCCCCGGCCGCCGAAGCGCTGGTCCCCAGCTGGGAAACGAAGTAGGTATCAGCCGTGTTGTAGACGCCCGTCACGGTCATGCTGATGATCGTCGGAACGGCCAGCCTCAGGATCAACGGTCGAATCGGCGACTCGATCATCCGTTCAAACTCGCGCTGTTCTTCTCCGTCCACTTCGTCACCCCTTTTTCGATTTTACGAAAGAGCCAAGACGACTTCAAGCGCTTAAGTCGTCTGCGGGCGCAAAAAAACCGAGGCCTAACGGCCTCGGTTGGGGAAACTTTAGACGTTTTTCCGAAGCCGGACTTCTGGCTCCGAGGGGATCTTGAAGAACGGCACGAACCGATCCCAGCCGGTAAAAGTCAGGACCAGCATGGAGACCACAGCGACCCAAGCCATGTAGTTGTGGCCAATGACGCCCCATACGGTGAGCGTCCCGTCGCCCAGCGGGTAGATTGCATGAGAAATGCTGAGGAAAAACGCCATGTAGCAGTGCCACGGGATCAGCTGGGACCCGAGCACCCCCATCGCGTCGGCATAGGTGGCGTTGCGCAGCGCTAACTTGTACATAACCTCCTTGCTCCCCTCGACGCTCCGCTCGGTCATGCTCCGAATCAGCGGGCTGATCGTGACGATCTGAGCCATCTCGTCGGCCAGAGCCGCGTTACCTATCAGACACAGCAGGGCGTTGGAGAACATCAGGTGCCTGACCTTATGGGTCAGCTTCAGCACCATGTCGGCCACCGGGTCAAAAGCGTTCATCTTCTTCATAACCCCTCCGAACGCGCCGACCCAGAGCATCATCGCGATCGTCCAGTTTCCTGCGGACGAAAAGCCAGCCTGAACGAGCGACAGGAAGGATGATAAGTTTTCCACTGTCCCGGCGCACAGGCCGCAGATCAGCGACGAGATAATCCCGCTGCCAAGACAGATGAGCGTGCTCGTCCCTCGGATAGCCAGTCCCAAGACGGCCACGAGCGGCAGCAGCATATAGAGGGGCACGCCGGTTTTAACTTGATTCAGCAGCGTCACTGCCGCCGGCCGTTCGGTTTGGAGCAGCGTCCAGACCGACTCTGGAATCCGAGCGATCGCGTCCGACGCCAAGCCGGTCGTCTCCGGCAGGTCACTCCACATGCCCACCAGATAGAAAATAACCAGACTGATCAGAAGGCACCCTAAGGACCAAATCCCCTGATGGCGAACCCGGTCGATAATGGCGACGTTCTGGATACCCGAGCTGACCACCATCGCGTCCGAGATCAGCCCGATGTTGTCGCCGAAGCACGCCCCGCCAGCGATGGCTCCCACCGTGAGCAGCACGTTTCCGCCCACGATATGGTTGAGCCAGAGGAAAATCGGCGCGCAGGCCGCAAACGTTCCCCACGACGTCCCGGTGGCTACCGACAGAACCGCCGTGACTAACAGGGCCACCGCAGCGACCAGCTTCGCCGTCAGTCCCGCCCGAAGCGCCACGTTAATGATTGACGCCGCAACGCCCGTGGCCATAAAGCACTCGGCGACGGCGTAGGCCGATTCCAAGATCAAGAAAACGATCAGGAAGTGTTTTAAGTTGTCCAGCGCCGCGCTCAGCAGGTCGTCGAACGAATAATGATCCGTGACCATCGCGATAATCGTCGCGTACAGAAACGCGATTGGCGCGACGATCAGAATGTCCATGCCCGAAAACATCAACGCGCCCATCACGAACATCGGACTGAGCTTTACTAAAGCGATCACCCTTATCCCTTCCTTTGGCTCTTTTCCTTCTCCGCACCAACCGACGGGAAAAGAGATCTCGTTATCTCAGCGCGCCGCGTCCCCGCTCTGCCGGCGCCGATTGGCGCGCCGCAAAGGCCTTTCAGCCCATCTGACAGATTCGAGGGTGCTCCTGCAAAACGCCGGTAACGGTACAAAGTTTACTCTCTTCTGGCCAATGAAACAATCTTTTTTTGTCAATCTATGCTGAAAATATTCCCGGTTGACCTGTGAAAATTTTGGGCGTCATCGACACAAAAAAGCGCCCTCTCCGACGAGAGCGGGCGCTCTGAAGGCTAATTGTGGTAGCTGGCGGCCTTGATCGTCTCTTTCACGCCTCGGGCCGTCCGGCCTTTGACGGCCACGGCGAGGCGGCGCTCCGCAAAGCGGGCTAATCGGACGAACGGCAGGCCGATCAGGAAGTAGATCAGCGCCACCATGATGCCGATTCCGAAGAAGTCGTAATACGTGTTGGCCAGTTGGCCGTACGCTTTCGTCAGGTCGATGAGGGTGATCATTGACACCAGCGATGAGTCCTTGAGCAACGAGATGAAGTCGTTGGTGACCGGCGGCAGGGAAACCCGAATAGCCTGCGGGACCACCACGTGCCGCAGGGCCTGACTGCGGGTCATGCCCAGGGCCAAGGCGCCTTCCATCTGCTGGCGGGGGACGGCCATGAGCCCCGCGCGGTAGTTCTCCGCCTCGTAGGCCGCGTAGTTCATCCCGAGTCCGATGATGCCGGCGGCAAACGGCGACAGTTTAATTCCCACATTAGGCAGGCCGTAGAAGATGAAAAACAGCTGAATGAGTACCGGCGTCCCGCGAAGCAGCTCGATGTACCCGACAGCCAGAGCCGACAGCCACCGAGGGCCAAAGAGGCGCGCCACGGCCAGAACCATGCCGAGGACAATCGCCAAGGCCATGGCCGCCAGCGAGACCTGCAGCGTCACCAGCGCGGCCCGTCCGAAGACCGGGAGGAAACTGACGTATCGGTCAAACCGGGCCTTCCAGCCCAGCCCTTCTTTCTGAAACGAGGCCCACCGGTCAAAGCCGTCGTGCCCTACCCGGGCCGGCGAGTGGTCGTCGAAGAAATCCGCCATCACGGGCGTCCACATGTTCCACTTCTCGTAGATGTCCCGAAGCTGACCGGACTCTCTCAGCGCCGTCAACGCGGCGTTCAGTTCGTTCTTCAGCGCGCTGTCGCCCTGTCGGACGGCAATGCCGTACTCCATCGAGCCGATGGGTTCCCCGACAAACTCCAGATTGGGGTTGAAACCGGCGTAGAAGATGGCGATCGGCGAGTCCATGAGCACCGCATCAAGCCGGCCGTTGGCCATGTCCTGATAGGCGTTGATCTCGTTCTCGTAGGTTCGAATATCGGTCACACCCGCATCGACAAGCGTGTCGTACGCGTACGACTGTTTGAGCGTACCGACGGTCTGACCGACGCAGCTTCCTAGGTCGGCGATCTTCTTGGGGTTGCCCCGGGGAACGACCAACTGGAGGAACGTCTTGTAGTACGGCAGGGAGAAGTCCACGGCCTGCCGGTGCTCCGCCGTGATTTCAAGGCCGCTGAGCGCCATGTCGTATAGTTTTAAGTTCAGGCCGGGGATCAGATTGTCCCACCCGTTAGAGACAAAGACGGGACGGCGGCCCATTTGTCGGCACAGGGCTTCTACAAGGTCCACCTCAAAGCCGATCATGCGTTCTTGGTTCTCTGGGTCGCCGAACATGTAGGGGACGTTTCCCTCGCTGTCGCCGCCCCAGCGAAGTTCCGGCAGGTCTTCGGCCGCCCAAGCCCCGGCAGCGCAGAGCGTCAGCGCGGCAAACGCCCCGGCGAGAAGTCGAAACAGGCGCCTCATTCGGACACCACCCCAGTCAAGTGGCGCAGGAAGTTCTGCGTCCGGGGATTTTTCGGCGTCGTGAACAGCACGTCGCCGTCTTCCTTCTCGACAATTTCGCCGCCGTCCATGAACACGATGTAGTCCGACGCGTCCCGGGCAAAGCGCATCTGATGAGTGACGATAACTTGCGTCATGCCCTCGCCGTCCAGATCCTTCATGACCTGCAGCACCTCGCCGACCAGTTCGGGGTCGAGCGCGCTGGTCGGCTCATCGTACAGCATCACCTTGGGCGACATGGCGAGAGCCCGGGCGATAGCCGCCCGCTGACTCTGACCGCCTGACAGCGTGGCCGGATACCGGCTCGCCTGCTCGGAAAGCCCGACTTTCGCCAACAGGTCCAGCGCTTGGCGCTTGGCCTGTGACTCGGGGGTCTTTTTCACCACCACCGGCGCCAGCATGACGTTTTCCAGCACCGTTTTGTGGGGAAACATGTTGAAGCTCTGAAAGACCATGCCGACTTCCTGACGCATTCTGAAGCACGCGTCCAAAAAGTCACGGCTCATGGGCTCACCGGCACGGCGGGTCACAGTGACGCCGGCGATGCTGATCGTCCCCGAATCGATGTACTCCAAGCAGTTCAGACATCGAAGAAACGTGGACTTCCCGCAGCCCGACGGGCCGATGATCGAGACAAGGTCCCCTTCGCTGATATCTATCGACACGCCGCGCAGGACCGGGGTCTCCTCGAATGCTTTGTGAAGATCGGTCACGCGAATCAATGGGACAGCTGACTGTTCCACTCCGTCACCCTCCAGTAGCCGCCGACGGCGGCAGATTTTTTGTCCGTTTCGCCCCTCTGTTTCCCGAACGCCGCGGGTCTGTGCCGTCCGCGGGCCGAGAGATTTTGGTTCAGGTTCATTATAACGAAGACGCCTCAAACTACAAGCCCGAACGGCCTCGGCCGTTCGGGCTTGTCCTATTCTTCCGATTTAATTTTCCCCGACGCTCTCATCTCGTCCCGGACGATCAGCGAGACGTTGTGGGCGTGATCGCCGATCCGCTCCAGATTGCTCAACACGTCGACGAACGCAATGCCGGCCGCCGGAGAACACGCACCCTCGTTGAGACGGGCGATGTGCGTGGCCCGCAAGTTCTGTTCCATTTGGTCGATCTCATCTTCCAACGGACCGGCCACTTCGTTGGACATAGCCATGTCGTCCCGGTCAAACGCGTCCAAGCAGAACGACACCGCGCGGCGGACTAGATCGAACATGCCGGCCAGCTCTTGGTAGCCCATTGGGGAGAACGAGACCTTGTTCTCTTCCACGTACTCGTACATCTCGATTAAATTCGTGCAGTGGTCGCCAATTCGCTCCACGTCGCCGGCGCCGTTGACGTAAGACGCCAAAAGGGACGAAAGCTCCGACGCCAGATGAGTGTGCCACAGTTTGGCGGCGTACTCCGCTACAGCCCGGTTGAGCTCGTTGACGATTTTTTCCGTCTGAGCCACCCGCTCGGCGGCGTCTTTCTGTCGTTCCAAAAGGGCGCTCCGAGAATCGTCGAGCATCGAGAGGGCGAATCGGCCCATGCGGAGCAGTTCCTGCTTGGTCGCAGCGACGGCCGCTGCCGGAGAGGACTCCAACAGCCGGTTGTCGAGGAACTGGGGGCCCGAGTACACGAGCCGCGGCTCTGCCGGCAGGACCTTTTGGATGAACCGGGTCAGAGGCGTAATGAACGGGAAGAGGATCACCGTGTTGGCCAAGTTGAACAGCGTGTGGGCGTTGGCGATCTGACGCCCGATCGAGTGGGACGTGAGGCCGATCAGATGTTCGGCTGCCGGAAGGAACGGGAGAACGATCAGCACGCCGATCAGTTTGTTCAGCACGTGGCCCAACGCCGCCTGCTTGGCCTCCCGGCTAGCGGCGAGGGACGCCAAAACGGCGGTGATGGTCGTACCTAGGTTGTCGCCCAGAAGAATTGGAATGGCCGCCGACAGGGGCAGGAAACCCTGCGAGGCGATAGCCATAGTGAGCCCGACCGTCGCAGAAGACGACTGGACGATCATGGTGAGAACCGTCCCAGCCAGAACGCCCATCAGCGGATGATCTGAAAAGGCGAGGAAGAATTCCTTTCTGTCCCGCATGAACGCCATGGAGTCGCTCATGATGTTCATGCCCAAAAACAGGAGGCCGAAGCCGAAGATCCCGTTGCCGATAAACCGCTGCCGTTTACTCCGTCCGAACAGAGCCAAGAGCATTCCCACGCCAATGCAGGGCAAGGCCAAGTCCGAGATGTTGAACGCGATAAGCTGGGCGGTGACCGTCGTCCCCACGTTGGCGCCCATGCAGACAGCCAGAGCTTGACGAAGCTGCATCAGCCCAGCCTGGACGAAGCTCACCACCATGACGGTGGTCGCGCTGCTGCTCTGAATGATCATTGTGACGACTGTTCCCACCAGAACGCCACGCCATGGCCGACTCGTGAGAGCCGCGATGAGCTGACGCATTCTGTCCCCTGCCAGATCCTGAAGGGCGTCGCTCAAAAGTTTCATCCCGTAGAGGAACAGCCCGATGCCCCCCAAGAGCTTGAATGCGATGTCAATGGTCATTGCCTGCCCGCCTTTCCGGCTCAGGTCCCCCTCCGCCGTGCGCTCAAAAGGGGCTCTTCCCGTCACGACTCCTATTGTAGCCCATCAGCCCTGCTCCGTCGAACCGCTCATCGCGAAACAATTTCTTTCTGCCCTGCGAACTGCCGGCGGCAATGCTATACTGACGAAGAAAAATTTTGGCGATCATGAGGTGACCTCCGTGTTCCGTCGGCTGATTGGCTTTACCCTCCTTCTCTCAGCTCTTGCCTGCGGCGCCCAAGCGGCTCAGAACTCAATGGGCCCGTGGCGCATCTCCGTGACGGGAGACCTGATGGCCCACAAGCCTCAAATCACCGGCGCAGCGCTCAAGGACAAGTACGACTTCAGCCCGTCGTTCGCCCTCATCGCCCCGTACCTCAGGCGGGCTGACCTGATGGTCGGCAACTTGGAGACGACGCTGAGCGGAGCGCAAAGACGGTTCACCGGCTATCCGTGCTTCAACACGCCGGATGAATTCGCCCTCGCCGTTAAAAAGGCCGGCTTCGATCTGGTCTCCACCGCCAACAACCACAGTCTTGACCGACACGGGCCGGGGCTTTTCCGGACCCTGAAGGTCCTCGACAGCGTCGGCCTCGCCCACCAGGGTTCGTGGGCCTCGCAGGAAGCCCGCCAAAAGCCACTGACAGTTCAGGTCGGGCCGATGACCGTCGCCTTCGTCGCTTGGACGTACGGGACCAACGGAATTTCCATGCCGAAGGAAGCCCCGTGGGCCCTTGGCCTTTTGTCCGATCCCCAAGCGGTCGCCGCCGATATCGCCGCGGCGAAAAAAATGAGGCCGGACCTGATTGCCGCGCTCGTCCACTGTGGGACTGAGTACAAGCTGACGCCGCCGCAAAGCGTCGTCAACTTGGCCGACAGTCTGATCGCCCAAGGGGTTGACCTCGTGCTGATGAGCCACCCCCACGTGGTCCAGCCAGTGGCAGTCCGAACCGTCAAGACGCCCCAAGGCATCCGGCGCGGGCTGGTCGCTTGGTCGCTGGGAAACTTCATATCCTGCCAGCGAACACACCCTCGCGACTGGGGAGTGATTCTCCAGCTGGACTGTTGGCCCCTGCCCCACGGAACGCTCGTGACGGCGTCGGCTCTGCCGACGTGGGTCCGGTTTCGCCCGCAGGGCCGGGGCGTTCAAGCGGCCGTCGTCTCGGTGGGAGACGCGCTGCTGAACCCGTCAGGCTTCAGCAAAGCTGAGCTGGCCAGACTTCGCGCCGTCTGGGCGGAAAGCACGAAAACACTTTTAGGCGACTCGCTGCCCAGCTCTTCCGTCCGAACGGATTTTTCCCTCAATGTTCTCCCTCTGTTCGTCCCCGCTCCGGCTCAGCCGGCGGAGAAAAAATAACTCGGTTTCAACGACGTTATCAATATACTGTGAGGAGACGTGATGCTCGTGTACGACTTTGACGCTCTGATTGACCGCCGCGGCACCGGCTGCACCAAATGGGATGACACCGCCGCGCGTTTTGGCAAAGAAGGCCTGCTTCCCCTGTGGATCGCCGACATGGATTTTCCCGCCCCGCCCTGCGTCGTGGAGGCGATTTGCCGCCGCGCCCAGCACCCGATTTACGGCTACTGCGTGTTCCCCTCGGACTACCACGACGGGTTCGTGGCGTGGCAGAAGAAGCGCAACAACTGGGACGTGAAGAAAGAGTGGATCTGCCACACCCCCGGCGTCGTGAGCGCTATTTCCATGGCCGTCCAAAGCTTCACTGTTCCGGGCGACAGCGTCCTTTTCTGCACGCCCGCTTACCCGCCCTTCAAGGGAACCGTCGAAGCGCTGGGACGTCATGGAGTCGACGCCCCCATGGCCTTTAAAGACGGGCGGTTTGAGCTGAACTTCGACGCGATGGAAGAGAAGGCCAAGTCAGCCCGAATGCTTCTGTTCTGCAACCCCCATAACCCAGCCGGCCGTTCATTCAGCCGGGAGGAACTGAACAGGGTCGCCGAGATTGCAGAGAAAAATAACCTGATCGTCGTCTGCGACGAAATTCATTCCGACATCGTCTACGAGCCGTGCCATCATATCCCGTTCGCCAGCCTGAACGACTGGACGAAAGACCACTGCGTCGTCATGATGGCGCCCAGTAAAACGTTCAACATCGCCGGGCTGACCACGTCGCTGATCGTGATCCCGAACGACAAACTGCGCGGGCAGTTCCTCCGTTTTACCGACGATTGCACCCATATCGGCGGCGGCAGCGTCTTCGGCCTTGTCGGCTGTCAGGCCGCCTTTGAGGGCGGTGAGAGCTGGCTCGACGAGCTGCGCGCCTACCTGAAGGGCAACGTTGACTTCGTCGAAAAAGAGCTGGCCGCCCGCGTCCCGGCGGTCAAGCTGGTCCACCCTGAGGCGACCTACGTGCCGCTGGTGGACTTTCGTGAGCTCGGCATGACGAACGAAGAGCTCCAGAAATTCCTCGTGGAGAAAGTTGGCGTCGCCCTCAACGACGGAGCCTCCTTCGGCGAGCTCACGAAAGGCTTCGCCCGGCTGAACATCGCCACCCAGCGAGCGCACCTTCGTGAGTTCATCGACCGGCTCGAGGCGGCCCTTAAACGGTGACCTGCCCTTCCCGCCCCAAACTTGTCCTGTGCGACATGGACGGCTGCCTTTCCAAGGACAAAGGGTTCCCCTTTGACCTTGACGCCATGAGCAAGCTCCGCGACCTCATTCACTCTTCAGGGATCCCGTTTGCTCTGGCCACTGGCCGCTCTGACCCGTACGTCGAAGCGGTGACGCAAGCGCTGGACATCACAACCCCCTGCATGTGCGAGCACGGGTGCTATCTGTATTTTCCTTCGCTCAAACGCCCAAAGGCCAACAGCTGCCTCACCCCGGCCGGACAGGAGCTGATGGACCATCTGAGGAGAACGATCGAAGCGCACTGCGCTCAGCTGAACTGTTTTACCGAGCTGAAGCGCACCTGCCTTTCGATTCACCCCTGCCGGCAAGGGAAGGAACTGCAGTCCGATTTGGAGCTGCTGATCGCGAACGTTAAAGCCCTCATCACGCCGGAGCAGCTCGCCGAGCTTCAAGTCAACAGATCCTCCTGCACGCTTGACATCGTTCCCCGCGGCTGCGATAAAGGGGCCGGAGCTTGGGCGCTGTGCCAAACGCTTCGCGTCAGCCCGAACGACGCGCTGGCCATTGGGGACAGCGAGATCGACCTGCCGATGATGGCCGTCTGCGGACTGTCCGCCGCGCCGGGCAACGCCCGGCCGGCCGTCAAAGAGCGCACCGGCTGGCTCGCGCCAAGCGAGAATATCTTCGGCGTTTTAGAAATTCTTGACCGTTTTCTCTCCGAACGAGCGCGCTAGCACCAAGAGAAACGCCGTGGCCCCTTCTCACCTGAAGGGCCGCGGCGTTTCGTTTACTTCTTTTTTTCTCTTCCGCCGCCTCGTCGCGGCGCCAAAGGATCAGGGCAAGGGCCGCGCAGATCGAGCCGACGATCAACCCCCAAGCGATGTAGTCGTTTCTCCCTCGGCCGACGAGATGGCCGCTAAGCCCGGCCAAGGCGTAGCCGTAGGCCAGCAGCGCGGCCAACGAAAGGTACAGTACCAGCTGACGCAAGACCACGGCCCCCTCCCTGAGTTCTGCCGAATTTCCACTTTCTATTCCATTGTAGCATCCGGATAATTATCGTACCGTCTTCTCAAGCCCAACATGCTACAATAACGGTGCTTACAGACTTATAGTGCATTCAATTTACATGAATGGAGCGATCTTTCGATGTCCTTGGCATCTCAGCCGATTCCTTCGTTTGACCTTCACCGCAACTACGCACGAGTCAAAGACGAGATCAACGCCGCTGTCGCGCGCGTTTTAGAAAGCCAGCAGTTCATCATGGGAAGCGAAGTCTCCTCCTTTGAGGCGGAGGCGACCTCTTTCTTGGGGGCACACCGCGCCATTGCCTGCGCATCCGGCAGCGACGCCTTGGTGCTCGCCATGATGTCCCTCGACCTCAAACCCGGCGACGAGGTCATCACTACCCCGTTTTCCTTCTTCGCCACGGTCAGCTGCATCACGAGAGTCGGCGCGACTCCGAAGTTCGTCGACGTTGATCCGGCCACTTACAACATCGACCTGAGCCGCCTCTCTGAGGCGATTACCGATCGGACCCGGGCGATGATTCCAGTCCACCTGTTCGGCCAGATGGTCCCTCTCGAGCAGACAGAAAAAGAGCTGGCTGAAAGACACATCACGGTGGTCGAGGACAGCGCGCAGGCTTTCGGCAGCTGGCGGCGGGTTGGAGATCGAATGATCATGGCCGGCGCTTGGGGCGACCTCGGGTGCTACTCGTTCTTCCCCACCAAGAACTTGGGCTGCTATGGCGACGCCGGTATGGTGACAGCCCGAGACGACAGGACGGCGGACCGGATTGCCAAGCTCCGAGTTCACGGCGCCGGCAAGCAGTACTTCCACGAGGAAGTGGGACTGAACAGCCGTATGGACGCGCTGCAGGCGGCTATCCTGCGGGTTCGGCTCGCTCACCTGCCCCAGTGGATCGAAGAGCGCCGGGCCATCGCCGAGCGGTATCGGCTCCTTTTTGAACAGGCCAACTTGACCGAGTTCGTGACGCCGCCGGCCGAACTTCAAGGCAACTGCCACACCTACCACCAGTACGTCATCCGCGCTAAAAAACGGGACGAGCTGATGGCGTTTATGGCGGAGAACGGGGTGGCGACGCGAGTGTATTACCCTCAATCGCTTCACCTGCAGAAGTGCTTCGCGTCGTTCGGCGGCCGACCGGGCCAGTTCCCGGTCTCTGAGCAGCTGACCCAAGAAGTCCTCGCCCTGCCGATGTTCCCCGAACTGACGGCCGACGAGCAAGCCCGCGTCGTTGAAACAATGTCCAAGTTCTACCGCAAGCAGCAACTTCTTAGCCCGTCAGGCTCCTAGAGGTGATTTTTCATGATGATGCCGTACCTTGATCCGACGTTCCTCCTGATCGTCCCGGCTTTGCTGCTGGCCCTTTGGGCCCAAACAAAAACGCAGCGGACTTTTGCCGCCTACAGCCGAGTGACCAGCCAGAACGGGTACTCGGCGCAGCAGGTCGCCCGATCGCTGCTCGACAGGTTCGGCCTTTCAAGCGTGCCGATTCGCCCTGTCCCCGGCTCGCTGACCGATCATTATGACCCGCAGGACAAGAGCCTGTCCCTTTCTCAACCGGTGTACGACAGCCACTCCATCGCGGCGATCGGCGTTGCGGCTCACGAGGTCGGGCACGCCATCCAGCACGAACAGGAATATCGGCCTCTGGCGATTCGGAATGCCATTGTGCCGGCCGCCAATATCGGCTCTCAAGCCGCGCTCCCCCTCTTCTTCATCGGACTTCTCATGAGAGGGCAAACGCTGATGACCTTGGGCATTGTCCTGTACTTGGGAGTTCTGGCCTTCCACCTCGTCACGCTACCCGTCGAGATTGACGCCAGCCGGCGGGCCCTGCGGCTTTTGGACGAGACGGGGATGCTGAGCCGCCCGGAACTGCTGGGCGCCAAGAAAGTTTTAAGCGCAGCTGCTTTGACGTACGTGGCGGCGACGCTCATGTCGCTGACCCAGCTCGTCCGGCTGCTGATCCTTCGCGGTGCCACAAGGAACCGAGACTAGCTGAACCGTTTCGGGCGGGGTGAAAGTCACTCCGCCCGTCGGTTTGTCTTCTGGAGGGATGTTCATGTTCCCACCTCTTTTTTTGTTCCTGTTGTTCCTGCTCCCTCTGGCCGGTTTCTTTACGCTGTGGCTCGCCGTTCCCCTGCTTCTGATCGGCTTGGCGGTCTTTGCGTTCGGCGGTTTGGACTGGCAGGTATGGCGGCCTGACCGGCTGTGGAAGCTGCTGACCGATCAGGCTTCCAGACGAAACGCGGCCCTTCAGAACGCGACCGTGCGCCTGCTGCGCGAACAGGACCCCGCGTCAAAGCCTGCCGGCGTCGAGCCGGACGGCTTCGGCCTGTCGTCTCAGCTCAGCTCCGCCCAAGTCTGGGACGCGGCCCATCACGCCCTCTACCGGCTTCGAGACGGCGAAAAAGATCTGGCCGTCACGGCCGGAGGCTCGTCAGCAGCCTTGACGCTGACCACCGTCATTTTAGCCGTCCTCTTGCTCGGCCTGCTCCTTTTCAGCGGGCATCTCAGCCTGTTGACCGGCGTGCTGGCCGTCTTGGCCAGCCGGGCGATTGCTCCGGCGATCGCCCCGAGCTTTGAGCGTTTCGCGCTGATTAACGCTGACGTGAGAGGCCTTCGCTTGGCGGACATTCGAGAGACCGCCGAGCGCCAGTCCGCTTTAGGCGGCCGGTTTCTCTGGTCGCAGGGTGGCTTTTTCATCTCCACCGCCGACGAGGGAGCTCCGCTCGAAGCGGAAATTTTAGACGAAACGCCGTCGGACAGGAGCATCTCGTGAGAGGCATTGAAGCGGCCCTGAAAGTCCTCTCCGCCGTCGAAAAGGGCGGGTTCGCGTCCCAAAAGCTGAGGGATCTTCCCCTCGACGCCCCGGATCGGACTCTCGCAGCGTCTCTGGTTTACGCCTGTCTGCGGCGGGCCGAGCTGTGGCGTTTTCTCGCGTTTGAATATCTCCGCCCAAAGCCCGAAGGGTTTTCCCCGTCGGTCCGTCTCGCGCTCCAGCTCGGCGCGGCCGGAGCGCTTGAACTGAAAAACTTCGCCGTGCCCGCGTTAGTCAACGGCTTAGTCGACTGGACAAAACGGTCTGACCGCGGGGGGGCAAAAGTGGTCAACGCGGTCATGCGCCGTCTGCTCGACCAAGGACCGGCGCGCCTTGAACAGTTGGGAAACGACCGTTCGCTGGAAGCGCGAAGTCTGCTGTTCGGGGTTCCTCTCTGGGCTGCCCGCCTTTTCACCCGCGACTACGGCTCCGAAACTGGGGACGCTCTGCTGAAGACCCAGCAGTCTCCCGTCGCCTTAGCGCTTCGGGTCTCCCGATCGGACTTGCGGGAACGCGTCCTCGCGTCCTTGGGGGCGTCGGGCTGGAACGCTTCGCCGTCTGACCTCTTAAGCGAGTCCATTCGCCTTGAGACGACCGCTCTGCCACCCTGCCTGCCCGGGTATGACGCCGGACTCGTCACGCCTCAGAGCGAAACGTCCATGTCCGTCGCCCACGAAGCGGCCGCCTCGTGCCCCGAAGGCCGAATCCTCGACATGTGCGCCGGCCGGGCCGTCAAATCGGGAGCGGTGCTTCAAGCCAATGTCCGGCTCACGCTGGAAGGCTGGGACCTCTCGAAGCCACGGGTTCTCGCCGGCATGAAAGAACTCACCCGGCTGAACCTGACAGGTCGGGCAAAACTTCGGACAGGCGACGCGCTGGAACTCGTCCCAGAAGAAGCGCCGGACGCCATTTTAGTTGACGCGCCCTGTTCAGGAAGCGGAACGTGGCGGCGTCACCCGGAGGCCAAGTGGCGGCTGAGCGAATCGGACTTAGCAAGCAACTCGGCTCTGCAGCGCCGGCTTCTTGATCGGGCCTGCCGGCTCGTCAAGCCCGGCGGGACGGTGATTTACTCTACCTGCAGTCTGTTTGCGGCAGAAAATGAAGCGGTCGTCTCGCAGGTCATCGAAGAGACGCCGATGACCGTTGAACCGCTCAGTCCTTCTTTTAAATTTGACTCACTTCGATCTCCCGGCGCCGTCGCGTTTCCCTCGACGCCGTGGAACGACGGATTCTATCTTGTTAAGTTGCGACGTCCGCTAGGAAAGGAGCGGTAATATGCGTTTTCTGCGTTTGGCGATTCTTCTGGCCCTCTTGGCCGTCATCGGATCGGCGGCTGTCATCGGGTACAACATTTTCTTGGGCAGCTCAAGCTCTCCGCTGCCTCCGCTTCGCGGGACTTCCGTCGTTGAAGCGGTCGCGACGCTTGAAAAAATAGGGTTGCAAGCCCGTATCGATCAACAGGAGTCGTCTCTGCCTCAGGGCACTGTCATCAGCCAGTGGCCCGAAGCGGGACGCAAGCTCCGCTCCGACAAAATCGTCACTCTGAGAGTCAGCCAAGGAACTCAGGGCGTAGCTGTCCCAGATGTCAGACGGCAGCCTGAAGCATCTGCCGTGGCGCAGCTGCAGAACCAAGGGTTCGCGGTAGGAGACCTTCTCAAGGTATCGGCGTCTGAGCCGGCCGGCACTGTCATCGCCCAGAACCCGGCCTATCCGGCCAATATTCCGTCGTCGCAGAAAGTTGACCTGCTGGTGAGCCTCGGCCAAGTTGCCGCCGGCAAGGTGATCCTTCCCGACGTGGTGGACAAGAAACTTTCTCAGGCCCAAGAACTTCTGAGCGCCAGCGGCCTGAGAACCTCCGTCACATGGCAGTACGGCAAATCGACCCCCACCGGCATGGTGATCGCCATGAGCCCCCGAGCCGGCTCATCAGTCGCGCAGAAGAGCAAGATCACGCTCACCGTGGCCACGACAGATAAGAAATACGCGACTCAGCCGACCGCGGACGAGCTGCCGCAAGCCGGCCCTACAACAGCGACTGGTGCTAAAATCGTCATGGTGACTCCTGCAGGAGACGCAGAACCCGCAGCTCCGGCCGAGAACGCCGAAGCCCCGAGCGGAACAACAACCGCCACTCTTCCAGCGCAAGGCGAGCAAGCCTCACCTGCTACCGTTTCAGCGCAAGGAGAACAAGCCGCGCCCGGGCCGGCTCAAGTCGATCAAACGTCGTCCGCACAGGGCCGTAAGACCGCGACCGTCCGCTACCAAGTGCCGCCGGTCAAGGGCATGAGCCTTCGGATTGAGATGACCGACCGCAGCGGCACCCACAAGATTCTCGAACGGCAGGCCAAGCCAAGCGAGACGATATCGCTCAACGTACCTTATACCGGTGAGGCGATCGTCACCATCTTCCTCGGCGGGGAATTTGTCTGGCAGGATCGGTACAAATGAGAAAGTTCTTCCTCGCGCCGTCGCTGTTGTCAGCTGATCCGCTGGCCTTGGCTGAATCGGTCGAGAAACTCGACGGCGCGTATGACTGGCTCCACGTGGACATCATGGACGGCCACTACGTGCCCAATTTGACGTACGGCCCGTCGCTCGTCAAAGCCCTGCGGAAAAAGTACCCGGACGCGTGGCTTGACGTCCACCTGATGGTAGAGCCGTCGGAGAATTTTCTGGACATGTTTCTGCCCTGCGGCGCCAGCTGCCTCACCGTTCATCAGGAGAGCACCCGACACCTGCACAGGGCCTTAACGCGAATCAGGGAGAACGGCATCTGGGCGGGCGTCTCACTCAACCCGGGGACGCCGGTCTGCATGGTCGAGCCGGTGCTCGACTGTTTGGATCTCGTCCTGCTGATGTCGGTGAACCCCGGGTTCGGCGGCCAGTCGTTTATTTCAAGCGTCTGCTCCAAGGCTCAGACCCTCTGCCAGTGGAGAGCCGCCAAGAATTTGAATTTCGTCATCGAAATGGACGGAGGGCTTGGGAAGGACACGCTTGTCCAAGCGCTGACTGCCGGAGTTGACGCGGCAGTCATGGGAAACGCCCTATTTAACACTCCTGCTCCGGCACAAACGGCCCGGGAGATGAGAGAACGTGCCATGGAGGTGCTTTCAAGATGATCGACACTCACAACGCGGAATATCACAGCCTCGAAGAGCTTGGCAGCGTCCTGCAGAAAGCCCGGCAAGCTCGGGGCGTTTCGATCGAAGACGTCACAACGATGACCTGCATTCAGCCCCGTTTTCTCGAGGGAATTGAGCGGGGCGACTTTTCCGGCTTTTCCAGCTGGGTTCAGGCCCGAGGCTTCGTCCAGAAATACTTGAGCCTGATGAACCTGATGGATGTCTGGCCGGCGTACTCCCCGTTCTTGAGCGACACGCCGCCAGTCTTTCCGGCCCCGGCGACTTTAGCTGAGGAGGAGCCGACAGTAGACGAAGCCCTGCCGGAAGGAGAGGACGAACCGGTTTCACAGGAAAAGCTTGCCCCGGGCGAAGTCGACGAGGGTGACGAGCCTGCCGCCCCGCTGAACGAGGATTACCACATCGGGGAGCAGATTGAAGCCCCTGAGTTCTCTGGCACAGACCGCGATGAACCTGATCTGCCGCTCGCCCCGTTGGTTTCCAATGCCGAAGTTGGAGAAGACGAGCGAGAGGCTGTCTCTTCTCACGAAGACCAAGCAGACCATGCCGTAACCGTTCAGGTTCCCCGACGGTCAAGGCCTTCAACGCCGCCCCGCCAGTCGGCCCAGTGGGCCAATGACCCGCTTCAGCCGCCGATCTCCCGGCGCAAAACGGTTGCCCCATACGCGACCCGGCGGAAAAAAGGCGGCGGATTGATCCTGCTTGCCTTAACCGTTTTGATTCTCATCGGCGCCGGTTGGACCTGGTGGAGCCGCCGAGACGTGTCGCTTGACGTCGCCCCAGCCACTCAAACTCAAAAAACCGCCGACACCATTGCAGTTCTGCCCTCAAACGAAACGCCTTCCGAAGGCGAAACGTCGTCGGGCGCAGGAAAGACCATCCCGACAAACCCGATGGCTGCCGATATCGTACACGTCCGCCCCGCGCAAGAGACGCCGAACCAGCCGGCTCAATCGACTGGCACGTCTGAACAGAGCGCGGGCGCTCTGGCCGCGTCAACCTCTACTTCGGCCGTCTCAGCCTCCGCTTCGTCATCGAAACAGCTCGTCATCGTTGCCGATGGCGACTGCTGGCTTGATGTGACCCGGGACGGCAAAAAAATCTTCGCGAAGATCATCAAAAAAGGCGCCCGCCACTCCTTTGAAATCGGCACTGGCCTGCGAGTTATTTACGGTGCCGGACAAAACGTCAAGGCTTCGGTGGACGGCAGCGCCCCGGCTTCCCCGGGCGGCGGCGTCCTTCGACTGATTTACGCGCCGGACGGGACTGTCTCCAAGCAGTGAAAACAGCTCACATCGTCACTTTAGGCTGTCCGAAAAACGAGGCGGACAGCGAGCGGCTTGCCGGGATCATGGCGAGGGCGGGGTTTTCCTTGACCGACAAGTCTGAGGGCGTAGACCTTATCTTACTGAACACCTGCGGCTTCATCCAACCGGCCGTCGAAGAGGGCATCAGCACCATGCTCGACATGGAAACGATGAAAGCCCGCGGCGACGTAAAGGCCTTGGCCGTCGTCGGCTGCATGGTCAACCGGTACGGCGACGACCTTAAAAAGGAATTCCCCACCGTGGACTACTGGGCGCGCTCCGAGCAATGGCAAGAGCTCATCGAGTCGATGGGAGCAACCTACTTGGGAGACGGGCGGCATATCCTGACCCGAACGCCTTGGACCCGGTATCTCAAAATCAGCGAGGGCTGCAACTGCCAGTGCTCCTACTGCGCTATCCCCGGCATTCGGGGACGGCTGTGCAGTCGCCCCATCGACGAGCTGGTTCAAGAAGCCGGCCGGCTCGTCTCAGAAGGCGCCAAAGAGCTTTGCCTTGTCGGCCAAGAGCTGACCGAGTACGGCGCTGACCTCTACAAAAAGCGTTCTCTGCCAAAACTTTTGACCGAGCTCGAGAAAACGCTGCCCCAATCGGTATGGCTTCGGCTTTTTTATCTCCACCCTTCCCACTTGGACACGGCGCTTCTCGAACAGATCGCGTCCAGCAAACAAATCGTCCCGTGGCTCGACGTGCCAATTCAGCACATCGACAATCAGGTCTTGGAGCGCATGGCCCGGCCGCCGGTGGAGACGAAAATTCGGTCGCTGTTTAAAATCGCCCGGGAGATTAACCCGGACTTTGCCTTCCGCACCACCTTGATGGTTGGTTTTCCCGGCGAGACGCGGCGCCAGTTCGACCGGCTTCTGGACTTTGTGGAGGATATCCAGTTCGACCGGCTAGGAGCTTTTACCTACTCGCCGGAAGACGGCACGAAGGCGGCTTCGTTCCCCGACCAAATCCCCGAAGACGAAAAAGGGCGGCGGTACGACGAGCTGATGTCGCTTCAGCAGTCCATTTCCCGGCGGCGGCAGGCGCTGTTCGTCGGCCGACGGCTCGACGTCCTCGTCGAAGAGGTCGATCAGGACGGCACCCGCTGGGGACGCAGCTATCGGGACGCCCCGGAAATCGACGGGGCTGTCGCCCTTTCCGGCTCGGCCTCTCAGCCGGGCGATATCGTATCCGCTCTGATTGACGACAGTTCAGAGTACGACCTGTTCGGCCGTCCAGTTGAAAGCGAAGGGAAATCATGACCGATTCTCAGGAAAAACGCCCTCTCGGCGCCGCCGGCTGGATTGCCACGCTGGCTGGCTCCGGGCGCATGGGACAGGCCCCCGGCACGATTGGAAGCGCAGAAGCCTGCATCATCGCGTACTTTCTGCCGGCTCAGGTCATGCCTTGGGCAATCTTAGCGGCCATTCTCGTCGGGACGTGGGCCAGCGGCGCTCACGCTAGAGCGCTCGGCCAGTCCGACCCGGGGGAAGTCATCGTCGACGAGCTGGCAGGCCAGTGGATCGCGTTGGCCGGCCATATGGTCAGCCGCGCCTCTGCCGGTTGGCTAATCCCCTGCCTTGCCCTGTTCCGACTTTTTGATATTCTCAAGCCGTGGCCGGTCAACAAACTCGAAAAACTGCCCGGCGGCGTCGGGATCATGGCCGACGACCTGCTGGCCGGCGTGGAGGCAAACCTCTGCCTCGTCGCCTTTCGGTACTTTTTTCAGGGCCAATCCGGCACAGGACTTTTGACATGGTTTCTTTAGAGACCTTAAACGAGAAAGCACGCGCCCTACAGGAGCTGGCGGTCCGCCAAGGGCTGACAGCGGCAGCGGCCGAGTCCTGCACCGGCGGGCTCATCGGCGCGGTGATAACGTCCGTGCCCGGCAGCTCGAACTGGTACGTCGGCGGCGTCATCAGCTACTCAAACGACGTCAAGGTGAACGTGCTGGGCGTGGCGCAGTCCATCCTCGACGAGTCCGGCGCCGTGAGCGCGCCCTGTGCTGCCAGCATGGCCCAAGGGGTTAGGCGCCTGACCGGCTCAGATATCGCCGTGTCGGTCACTGGAATCGCCGGGCCCGACGGCGGAAACGCGGAAAAGCCCGTCGGGACGGTCTGGTTCGGCCTTCAACCGGCGGTTGGCGATCCTATTACCCTGTGCCGTCATTTCCAAGGCGACAGGACGAGCGTCAGGCTTCAGACCGTAGAATTTGCCTTCCAACTGCTGCGCCGGGCCCTTTTAGGACAGGAGCTGAACGGTGAGTAGCCAAGACAGCCGGCGGTGGTTCTTCTGTCTGCCGCTGGAAAAGCCCGACCAAGCGAGTTTTGCCCGGCTACAGTGCGTCTGTTCCCCCGCCGCCCTTCGGCCGACGGACTGCCGATGGGCCCACGTCACGCTGCGGTTCTGCGGGCCACTTCCACCGGAGGCGAGCGGACAGCTGATTGACGCGTTCCCGCTCGTTCCGCTCCCCGGCCCGTTCGTCCTCCGGGGCGAAGGAGACGTCGTCCTCATGGGAGCCGACGCGTGGAGCCTGAAGCTGGACTGTCCGCCCCAACTGACCGAGTGCGTCCGCTTTGCAGCTGAGGTCTGCCGACGGGCAGGGCTGGCGCCCGAACGGCGTCCGTTCGTCCCCCATATCACCATCGGCCGGCGGAGAGGGCGGGTCAACGCGGCTCTGTTTCAGCCGTTTGAACGCTGGTCGTTTTCCGTCGAAGCCGTTCAGCTTCGGACCAGCACTTTGACGCCTCAGGGCGCCCGGTATCAGATTCTTGCAAGCCGCAGTCTCCCCGCGGCGCCTCAATCCCAAGAGGAGGGAAAATCGTGACGAAACGTCAGGCTCCAACGACCAAGGAAGAAGTTCTGACCCAGGCCATTGATGAGATCCGAAGCAAATTCGGCGAAGGATCCATCATGCGGCTGGGCGACAACAAGGCCATTCAGGCTGACGTCATCTCCACCGGCATTCTGCCGCTCGATGTCGCTCTGGGCGTGGGTGGCCTGCCCCGAGGCCGAATCGTCGAGATCTTTGGCCCTGAGGGCACGGGAAAGACGACGCTGGCGCTTCACGCCATCGCCGAGACACAGGCATCCGGGGGCATTGCCGCGTTCATCGACGCCGAACACGCGCTCGATCCTCGGCTGGCCGCCGCTCTGGGCGTTGACGTTGAAAGCCTCTACTTGGCCCAGCCTGACAGCGGCGAGCAGGCCCTGTACATTCTGGAAACGCTCGTGCGCAGTAGCGCCGTGGATATGGTCGTCGTCGACTCGGTGGCGGCCCTGACGCCTCAGGCAGAAATCGACGGACAGATCGGCGACCCGAGCGTCGGCCTGCAGGCCCGGCTGATGTCCTACGGGTTGAGACGGCTCACCGCCGCCATCGCCAAGAGCCGGTGCATCGTCATCTTCATAAACCAGCTGCGAGCCACCATCTCAACCGGCTATGCCCGGGGCCCTCAGGAAACGACCACCGGCGGCCGAGCGCTGAAGTTCTACACGTCGGTCCGAATCGAAGTGCGGCGGGGCAAGAACATCACCAAAGGCGAGGAGACCATCGGCCACGAGCTGTTCATCAAGGTCGTCAAGAACAAGCTGGCGCCGCCGTTCCGCACCGCCCACGCCTCGCTGATTTACGGTCAGGGCGTGCCAAAGACCATGGCCGTGGTGGACATGAGCATGGACGCCAACATCCTGAAGCGCAAAGGCTCGTGGGTCACCTACAAGGGCGAGACGATCGCTCAAGGAAAGGAGAAGGTCGCAGCCTACTTGGACGAGCACCCGGATCTGAAGGAAGAGATCAAGGCCGCCGTCTTGGCGAAAGTCTCCGAAAGCCTCGGCTTTGTGACCGTCAGCGAAGAAGGGGACGAGCCGGAAGAGGGCGAAGCATCCGGCGGGCCGCAGATCGACATCGACGAAGAGGTCATCGAGCTGACCAACGAAGAGTAATTCCAAAACAGAGTCAAAGCGTTTCAGGTTCCTCTGCCTGAGACGCTTTTTATTTTTGCCGTCATTTCTGAGTCTTACATTCGGCAAGGCACTCGCCGATTCAACCGACGAATGGTGATAGAATACAAGACGAAAAGGCTCGACAATCGGCCGACGATATCCGCGCAAAGGAGCCCGTTAATGAGCGATACGAATAGAACTTTTGCGGAAGTGTCCGCGCTCTCCGAAGGGGAGCGCTTCAACGCGTTCGGCCTCGTCACGTCCGTTCGGATGCTGCGGGACCGAAACGATAACCCCTATTGGAACGTCGAGCTGTCGGACAAAACCGGCACGATCACCGCGAAAATATGGGGAAACTGTCAGTGGTACGACAAACGCTCTGACCCTGCCAAGGTCATCACATCCCCTGCCGAGTCACCGGACATCATCAACTTGAAGGGCAAGACGCTGGGCGTCTTGGGGCAGGTTGGCTCGTACAACGGCAAGACGCAGTACACGTTCAACAAGGCCTACATTCTGAACCAGACTGACGAGCGATACAAAGCCACGGCTCTTATCCAGTCGTCCGACGTGCCAATCGAGGAGCTGAGCCGCCAGTTCTCCGAGCTCATCAACGGCTGCAGCGGCCCGGCCGGAGATTTTCTGCGGTTCGTGTTCGACCCTCAGGGGCCGTATTGGGACATGTTTCTCGTCTACCCAGCGGCAGTGGCCCATCACCACGCCTACGTTCACGGCCTGCTGGAACACACGCTCGGCGTGGCGCGGCTGGCTAAGTCCATGGCCGAAAGTTACGCCGGCTCGGCCCTGCGCCCAGACGTGAACGTGGTAACTGCCGGAGCTTGCCTTCACGACCTGGGGAAACTGGACTCGTACCTGCTCTCCCCCGGCCCGGAAATGACGCTCGAGGGCACTGTAATAGATCACGTGGCCCGCGGCTACGCCAAGTTCTGCCGGCTGGCTGAGGAATTTGGCCTTCAAGAGCCCCTAAAGACCCATCTGGGGCACATCCTGCTGAGCCATCACGGACAGAAGGAGTTCGGCTCGCCGGTCCTGCCGGCCACGCCGGAAGCCCTCATCGTCGCCGCCGCGGATAATTTGGACTTTCTTTTGGCCTGCTGGAGCCAAGCGACCGGCGCGTTAGACGGCGGGACCGACCCAGGACAGGCCATATCGGCTTGGGACTTTTCCGCCCAACGACGTTTCTGGAAGTGGCGGCCTGACGACCCCGCCGGGAGCGAACCGTGTCATACCAATTTGAAGTAACCCGACACGACGACGGACGCCGGCTGGACGCCCTGCTTCGGAGCATCTATCCGGCGCTGCCGCTCGGCGCTATGATGAAGTTCTTCCGAAAAGGAAGCGTGCGCCTCGACGGGGCCCGCGCCGACTTTCGGACCAAAGTCGCCGCAGGTCAGATGGTGTTCGTCCCGTGGGAAGCACCCGACGCCCAGCCGGAAGTTCAAGTCCGACACAGACCGCTTGACGTCCTTTACCGGAGCGATTCCGTTCTGGTGATCAACAAGCCGGCCGGACTGCTCAGCCAGCCGGACACTAAAGGCGAGGACAGCGTAGCGACTCGCGCGCTCGGCTACGCCTCCGATCCGGCCTTCGGCGCCCAGCTGGTTCACAGGCTGGACAGGAACACATCAGGGGTCATGATCCTCGCGCTGGACGGACAAGCCCTTCGGAGCCTGATGGTCTGCTTCAAAGAGCGAACGGCGAATAAAACCTATCTCGCTCTGGTCAGCGGCCAGCTGCCGCCTTCCGGGCAAATCGACGCGCCGCTGCTCAAGGACCCGGACAAAAAACTCGTCCGAGTGGCGTCGAATGGCGAACGGGCCGTTACGCGGTTCCGACGCCTCGCCACCGACGGACAGTTCAGCTTGGCAGAGGTGGAGATCCTCACGGGCCGAACCCATCAGATCCGCGTCCACATGAACCACATCGGCCACCCGATCTTAGGCGACGCCAAGTACGGCGACTTCTCCGCCAAGCCACAGGTGCGCCGGCTGGGAATCCGCCGCCCGATGCTTCATGCTACTTGCTTGGTTGTGAACTCCCCGGACGACTGCCTGAAGGAGATCTCGGGGAGACGTTTCGACGCGCCGTTAGCGGCCGACATGGCGTCGGTCTGCCAAAAGCTTGGATTTGAGATTTATTCCTAATTAAAATCGTTTTTAAACATCCTGAGGAGGAAAAAACATGAGAAACCTGAACCTGATCATCACCGACCGCGCCTTGGAGAGACTCAAAGAAATCGGCCCCGAGTGTGAAGTGTACATCGACCAAATCGGCATGGCGTGTCACAGCCAGCTGGTGGCGCTGGTCAAAACGGCCGAGGGGGCCAATTTCAGCGAGGCCGACTTCACCAAGCTCGAAAAGGACGGCGTGACCATTTGGGTCCCCGACGCCATCGAGTTCGAGAACGACCAAGTGGAAATCGACCTGCAGGGCATTTTCTTCATGGTCGTCCCCATGTGCCTGTCTGCCCTCATCCAGCAGCCCGCTTCGGGCGGCTGCGAAGGCTGCTCGGGGTGCTGCGGCGGATATTAGTCGTTTTATCCCGTCGGCCCCTCCCGTATTTTCTCTGTCAGAGCGGCCAGAACATGGTATGATTGAACTGTCAGAAAGCAATCAACAGTGAGGTAGTTTCTCGTAGTGGAATGCAACGACTTGTCGTTGCCAACATCATTTGGAGGTGCTTCCCATGGCTGTTGTGAAAAGAACTTCTGAAAACGTTCTGCTGAGAACCGCTCTGGCGAACTTCTACGGCGCTGCCGAGGAGATGGGGCTGCCTGACGGGCTCACGGACATTCTGGCTCACTCCGAGCGCAAGACCTGCGTTTCCGTCCCGGTTGAGATGGATGACGGATCCATCCGCGTCTTCGAGGGCTTCCGGGTACTGCACAGCAGCGCTCTGGGCCCCGGCAAGGGCGGCGTGAGATTCCACCAGGACGTCTGCATGGACGAGTGCGAAGCTCTGGCGTTCATGATGACTTGGAAATGCTCGCTGGCCGGCATCCCCTACGGCGGCGGCAAGGGTGGCGTCAACTGCGACTCCCTCAAGCTGTCAGCCAAGGAAAAAGAGCGTATCGCCCGCACGTTCGCGGCCCGCATTGAGCCCGTCGTCGGCGCTATGACCGACGTGCCGGCTCCCGATCTGGGAACCGATCCTCAGACCATGGTGTGGTTTACTGACACGATCAGCAAGATGCGCGGCCGGCTGGAACCCGCCATCTTCACCGGCAAGCCCGTGTCGTTCTGGGGCGCCCGCGGACGCGGCGCTGCCACCGGACTCGGCGTGGCCACCTGCGCCAAGGCTCTGCTTGACGTGGTCGGCGCCCAGGTCAAGGGCGGCAAGGTCACAGTTCAGGGATTCGGCAACGTGGGCAGCTTCACCGCTAAGTTCCTGCACGAGTTCGGCATGAAGGTCGTCGCCATTTCCGACATCACCGGCACGTACTACTGCCCGGACGGCCTCGACATTCCCAAGGCTCTGGCTCATGCAGCCAACGACCCGAAACGTCTGCTGACCGGATTTGAGAAAGTTCAGCCCGGCGTCAAGAAGATGGAGTGCGCCGATATCTTTGACATTGAGTGCGAAGTGATGCTTCCCTGCGCCATGGAAGGCGCCATCAACGCCAAGAACGCCGACAAGATCAAGGCTAAGTTCATCGTCGAAGGCGCCAACGGACCGACGACCCCCGAAGCCGATGAGATCCTCGCCAAGAAAGGCGTCCTCGTGATTCCTGACTTCCTCGCCAACTCGGCGGGCGTCATCGGATCCTACTACGAGTGGTGCCAAGACCTGAGCGGCGACTTCTGGACGGAAGAGCGCTACAACGAGCGTCTTGTCCATCAGATGACCGAGAACTTTATGAGAGTGTGGAACTACTCGAAGGAACACAACGTCCGCATGAGAAGAGCCGCCTTCTTGGCCGCTATCCATCGAGTTGCCGAAGCCGTCAAGATGAGAGGTCTGTTCCTGTAAAAATTGTCCTTTACAGAAAAAATTCCCTGCCGTATCTCGGCAGGGAATTTTTCATAGGCTCCCCTGAGACTCGTCCGGCAGTCCTCCCGTTGAACTGCCGCTTAGAAAAGTTATAATGAAGCGACAGGAGTTTCAACAAGGGGGAAAGACGATGACGGAAACCTTTTTCAAATCAGTCTGCCAAACCCGAGGCAATTTATCCCTGAGGCCTGAAGGAACACTGCGCGCGATCGCCCGGGAGGCCGGCTCATGTTAGTCTGCGCTCGGTGCGGCGCCTCGTTCCCTGACGAGACGAACCTCTGGCGGTGCACCTGCGGCGGCCCGTTTGACTACCGGTTCGAGCAGGCTCTCTCCTTTGACCCGGAGCAGCTGAGCCGAAGACATGACGGGTTCTGGAAATACGGCCGGGCGTTAGGACTCCGGCACCCCGAGAAGGCCGCTCGGCTCGGAGAAGGACAAACGCCGCTGCTGCCCCTCGAGTGGGACGGGCGGACCGTCTTTTGGAAGCTGGACTTTCTCCTGCCCACCGGCTCGTACAAAGACCGGGGAACCGCCGTCATGGCGGCGTCGTTGGCGGAAACCGGCCGGCGCGAGATCGTCGAGGACTCGTCGGGGAACGCCGGCTCGTCCTTGGCGGCCTACTGTGCCGCCTCCGGCATCACCTGCCACGTGTTCGTCCCTGCAAGCACGTCTGAGGGCAAATGCCTTCAAATCGGCTCGTACGGCGCTCATATTCACCGGGTTCCGGGCTCTCGGGAGGACACGACCGCCGCAGCAGTCGCGATGGGTGAGACCCACTTCTACAGCAGCCACAACTGGAACCCGTGGTTTGCCCTCGGGGTCAGGACTTGGGCTCTGGAAGCGTGGGAGCAGATGGATTTCCGCGCCCCAGACGCTGTCGTCGTGCCGGCCGGTCAGGGAAGTCTTGTAATCGGCGCGTTTCGGGCCTTTCAGGAGCTTGCCGCCTGCGGGGCTATCAGCCGAATGCCCCGAATCTACGCCGTCCAAGCGGCGGAATGTGCCCCACTGGCTGAGGCGTTCGACCGAGGGGAGGACGAGCCGGCGGCGATTGAAAAAGGGCACACGTTCGCCGAGGGCATCGCGTCCGCTGAACCCGTCCGGGGCTTCCAAGTCATTCAGGCAGTCCGGGAAACCGGCGGGCGTTTTGTCCGGGTCAATAACGGCCAAATCGCCGCGGGATTCAAGTCGCTGGCCCGGCGGGGGCTTTTCGTCGAGCCGACCAGCGCCGTCGTCGCCCCGGCGCTGAGCGAGCTCATCAAAGAAGGGCAAATTCTGCCCAACGAAATTACTTTGACCCTTCTGTCCGGCACAGGACTGAAAGCGGTCGATCACTTGGCGGAACTCGAGCAGATCGAGCGAAAATACCTGTAATCGCCTTCCTCAGTTTTACCGTGCACTAAAATTGACCAAAATAGACGGCTATGCTATTCTGAAATTGTTCTAGGGGAGTCCCGGCAAGGCCTGTCGGGACACTAAAGGAGGAGAGCCAGTTGCGGAAAGTATATATGGACAACGCGGCGACGACTGCCGTTCGCCGCGAGGTTTTAGACGTCATGCTGCCGTTTTTCAGCGAGGAGTACTTCAACCCCTCGTCGCTTTACGACTTTTCGGACAAGGCCCGCGAAGGCGTTAAAAAAGCGCGTCAGCAGGTAGCCTCGGTCATCGGCGCCCAGCCTGACGAGGTATTCTTCACCGGCGGCGGCTCGGAAGGCGACAACTGGGCCATCAAGGGCACGGCGTGGTCGAAGGGAGCCAGCCGGCCGAAGCTGGTCACAAGCCCGATAGAACATCACGCCGTGCTGCACACGATGGATTTTCTTCGCCGGAACGGTTTTGAAATCGTGACGGTCCCCGTGGACGGCGAGGGCGTTGTGACGCCAGAAGCGCTGGAAAAGGCCGTAGACGACAAGACCTGTTTGGTGTCAATCATGTTCGCCAACAACGAGATCGGGACCATCGAACCGATCGCCCAGCTGGCGAAAGTCGCTCACGCCAAGGGCGCGCTGTTCCACACCGATGCCGTTCAGGCGATGACCCAGACTCCGATTAACGTGAAGGAGCTCGACGTGGATATGCTGTCCGCCGCCGGGCACAAGTTCCAAGGGCCCAAGGGCGTCGGCTTCATTTACATCCGCAAGGGGCTCAAGATCGAAAACCTGATCCACGGCGGCGGACAGGAGAAGTCGCGCCGCGGCGGCACCGAGAACGTCCCGGGCATCGTGGGCATGGGGATGGCTATTGAACTGGCCGCCAAAGAGATGACCAAGAAGAACGCTACGCTGTCGGCCATGCGCGACCGGCTGATCGACGGCCTGTTGGCCGCAGTGCCGCACAGCCGGGTCAACGGTTCCCGCAAGAACCGGCTGCCTAACAACTGCAATCTGAGCTTCGTCGGCATCGAGGGTGAGACGATGCTGTTCGACTTGGACGACGCGGGAATCGCCGTTTCAACCGGCAGCGCCTGCGCGTCCGCGTCGCTTGACCCGTCCCACGTGCTGATGGCCATCGGGCTGAAGCACGAATGGGCGCACGGCTCGGTGCGGCTCACGCTGGGCGCTCACACGACCGACGAGGATATTGATTACGTGCTCGATGTGCTGCCGAAGATCGTCGCCAGACGCCGGGAGATGTCGCCGTTATGGCACGAGTTTCTTGCCGCTGAGGGAGGCAAATAATCATGATGTACAGCGAAGTTGTAATGGACCACTTCCGCAACCCGCGCAACGTGGGGGAGATAGAAAACCCTGACGGGGTCGGCGAGGTCGGCAACGCCAAGTGCGGGGATATTATGCGAATCACCCTGAGAATTAAAGACGACGTGATCGAGGACATCAAGTTCATGACATTCGGTTGCGCCTCGGCAATCGCCAGCTCCAGCATGGCCACGACGCTCATCAAGGGCAAGACCATTCAGGAGGCCCTGAAAATCACCAACAAGGCGGTAGCAGAGGCGCTCGAAGGCCTGCCGGCCGTCAAGATGCACTGCTCCGTCTTGGCCGAGGAGGCCATCACCGCGGCGATCAACGACTACCTGACCCGCCAAGGCCGGCCAACCATGAAGAGTCTGGCTGGTACGCACGAGCACGATCACGAGAACTAAAAACTCACAGGAAGCCCGTTGGAGTTCATAAGAACTCCAACGGGCTTTTTTGACGCCTGACAGATCTTTGGGGTAAAATAAAAAAATCTTGGAATATTACGTTTGTAACAGCGCCCTAAAGAACAGCTCTATCTTTCCCGGGCGTCAGGAGGAACTCCTTGATGATGGAAATTCAAAACTGCACTGCAAGCTCCTTCAAGGCCAAAACGTCATCTCTTTGGCCGCAGAAATTGGACGAAGCTGCATTTTGGCTGCTGGCGCTGGGAGCCGGCCTTTCGGCGTTTCGGCCTGTGGCCCACTACGCGCCGTGGGGAATCGCCCTTCTGCTGGTCCTCGTTCAGCGCGTTCTCTGGAGGGTGCCGTTAACGCCCCGATTTTCTCCAGGCGGACGGCGGCTTTTTCTTTTTGTCTGTCTTCTGACTGTCTGGTGCGCCATTGGCCCGGCCCTCGGCACGCCCGAGACGCCGGTTGGCGAGTGGGTTCATGGTTGGTCATTTTTTCTTGACTTTCTCGTCGGCACCTGGCTGTCAGCCCGACTGTGCGGCTCCCTAGACCGGCAGCAAAAGCTCCGATGGGTTCTTTTCGCCGGGTTCCTCGTCATCTCAGCCGTCTACTGCACTAGGCCGCTATTTTTTAGAGACGGCTACATGAATAACGGCGACGACCTCGGGTACTGGGGCCTTCTCATCTCGCTGGTGGTCTACGACCGGGGGCTTGATGTCCTCGGCTGGAAACTGGCCGGTTTCTGGAAAAGAGCGGGACAGGTGCTGTTTTCAGCGGCCTGCTGTATTGTCGGCACCGGCGTAACGTTTCTCTCTTTCTCTTTGGGCGCGTGGGGAATCGCCGCCATCCAAGCGGGGATCCTTCTTTTGCTTTCCCGACTTCCGTGGAAGAAAGTCCTCGATGCCTTTATCGCTCTGTCCTTAGTAGCTGCCCTGTGGACCGTCATACTGCAAATGCCACGCTTTCATGACATTGCAGAGATGTCCCATCTGGAGGTAGTCCAAGCAACCGCTTTAAAAGACAATAACGCGAGAAACTTTACCAGCGGACGGTCAACCATTTGGCGGGTCACGTCCGAGCTCGTCCGCCAGAAGCCATGGACCGGCCGAGCGAATAATTTTGCGAGTGAGTACTCCCGCTTAGCCAACGAAATGACAAAACAGTTTCATTTTCTCCCGAAAGATCTCACCGCGACCTATTCTCATAACCTGTATCTCGACCTGCTCTACCGGGGCGGCGTTCCCGCCCTCCTCATCTTCGCTTTTTTCATCGGCGGCTCCATCTGGCTGGCTTGGTCCATTCTAAAAAAATCGCCCGGAAACCGGTGGGCCATTATGATTTTTGCCTTCACAACGAGCCAGCTCGCGTTCAGCTTGGTGAATTCATTTTTCCAGTTTCGGCGCGATATGGGCTGCGTCACCTGGGTCATCTTCGGCGTGCTGACCGTCTTACGCAGCGGCGAGGCAGAGCCGGAGCAGCCTCCGGCGATTGGCGAAAAAGAACTTAGTGAATAAAAAACTCCCAGAGGAATTTTTGGTCTGCTCCCCGTCAATAGGACAGTGAAAAATCAAAAAGTCCCGTACCGCCAGTCGAGTAATCGGCTGGCGGTTCTTTTACGCCGCAGTATAGAAGCTTGCATGGTATTCGGCAGGTGTCATCAGATTCAGTTTCCGTTGGAACCGCTCTGTGTTGTAATACCTGATGTATGACTCTATGGTCTTCACCAGATCCATCTTTGAGGTGAAGCGTTTCCTGTAGTACATTTCTCGCTTCAGGATCCCCCAGAAGCCTTCCATAGGCCCATTGTCAATGCAATGGGCTACTCTGGACATGCTCTGCTTCATTCGGTTTCTCTTTAGTCTCCCCGAGAACTGTTTGCTCGTGTACTGGAAGCCTCGGTCACTGTGAAACAATGGATGTGCCTCGGGCTCACGCTCTACAGCTTCATCAAACGTGCTCATAACCAGCGGATTGTCATTATGCTCGCCGATTTTATATGCCACGATCCTGCGATCATAGAGATCTAGTATGGCACTCAGATATACTTTGTGAGCGTTCCCCCCGACGTAATACTTGAACTCAGTGACATCCGTCAGCCATTTCTCGTTCGGTGCGTCTGCGTGAAAGTCACGGTTGAGATAGTTTTTGGCGATATGTGCAGGGTCTTGGCTGCTTCTGGTGCAGCTCTTTGGCCTCCACTTGATCGTGGATTGAATACGCTCTCCGCGACAGATCCTGAGTACCCGCTTATCGTTCACTGCGATGCCGTGATTCCTTTCCAGTTCGTCCCTGATTCGCCGGTAACCCATATCCGGATGGTTCTCATGAATGGCCTTGATCTTCTCGGAGAGCTCGGTATTGTACTTCTCACTGAAGCTGACAGGACCTTTAAGCCAGCGATAATACGCGCTGCGCGAAAGCCGCTGGCACTGACAGAGCTTTTGCAGGGGGTAGTGCTTGGCTTCAGTCAGTTCTTTGATCGCTTGGTATTTGTAGGGATGTCGAGTCAGAGAGAGCGATCTTTCATCTCTAACTCTCTGATTTTTTTTAACAGGTCGTTCTCCATCTGAAGGTCGCGGTTCTTGCGTTCCAGTTCTGCAATCCTGTCACGCTGCTTTTCCTCTGGTGTCCGGGCTGGCAGGGTTCCAATCCGCCGTCCACGACGGTCTTCAAGGCCGGCGGGGCCCATGCTCTCATAACGGAGCACCCAGTTGCGCACCTGCTGATAGGAACAGTTATATTTCAGCGCCGTCGCTCCATAATTATTATCCTTAGCAAGGCAGTACCGTACGATTTCAAGGCGTTCTTCCTGGGTTGTCTGTCTGGCTTTTCTCATGGAGCTGCCTCCTCCGCTTGTGCGCGATTGGATCCATCCATGAGTAGTATATGCCTGTATCCAGCTTTGAAGTTGAGCTTTTGACCGTAAGCCATAGCGATACGCCGTCTCCGAGAAGGATCCTTCTCCGCTCAGATAGGCATGAACGGCAGCCAATTTCAGCTCCTGTGAATAATGTCTGTTTCTCGATTGAGCGAGCAATCCTCCGGGACCTTCATTTTGGTAAATCCGGACCCAACTCCTAAACGATGCGCGGCCCCTAAGCCCCGCTTGCCTTGTCGCTTCTGTGCAGCTGATTTCGTCTCGGAGATAGCTTTCAACTAGAGATATTTTCAAAGCTGAGTCTATCTTGCTTTTTCTGGGCATAGAAATACCCCCCAAGTAGGTTTTATATTTCCCTGTCCTACTTGGGGGGAGCATATCATTTCCTCTGGGAGTTTTTTATCTGTCGTTCAGTTCGCCCATGAATATCTTCCACGCGGACACGAAAAGGGCCGCCACCAACGGGCCGGCGATCATGCCTCCCAAGCCGAACGAAGCCAACCCGCCGAGCGTCGACAAGAGCACCAGATAATCGGGCATCTGGAGGCTCCGTCCGACCATCGCCGGACGAAGGACGTTGTCGACGCCGACCATCGCTGCAATTTCGACTCCGGCGAGGAAAAAACACCCTGTCCAGTTGCCCGACGAGGCCATGTAAATCGACAGGGGAAGCCAGACGACCGCCGTGCCGACGAGCGGGACGAGAGACAAGACGCCCATCGCCACGCCCCACAGGAGCAAGCCGTTCATTCCCAAAAATCCCAGAGTGACGGCGCCGATGACCCCGTGAAGGAACGCCATCAGCACGTTGCCCTTCACCGTCGAGCGGATCACGCCAACGAACGTCTCAAACAGCCGACGCTCCCGTTTGTCGCCGAGCGGCAGGGCCTTGATGAGGATCTCGGCCAGCGAGCCTCCGTCCCGAATGAGAAAGAACGCCATGTACAGGGCCAAGCAGGAGTCGGCAAACAACCCCAGTGCGCCCTGCCCCAACGAGACGGCGTTTTGGGTCACAAACCGGCCGGCCGCGAGGACAGCGCTCGTCATCCCCTCGGACAGCGACGAGCCGCCGAGCCCCAGCCGGGTCAGGGCTGCCTGCACAACCGGAAACGATTGGCGCACCCGCAGGCTGTACTGCGACAGGTCAATCGCCCCGGACTGAACGTCCCGGTAAATGGACGTGGCCTGAGCGAAGAACGAGGCGGCGAACAGGCACAGCGGCCCGATAACCGCCACAGCCACGACGGCGAGCGTCACTGCCGCCGACGGACTGCTCCTCCAGCCGGTCGCCTTCTGAAACCGCCGGTACAGCGGCGCGCAAAGCACGGCGAGGGCGCAGGCCCAAAAGAGCGTGCCCCAGAAGGGCCTCAGCAGCCAGACGAACGCCGCCGTCACCAAGCCCAACGCGATAAGAAAGCTGCGCCGCTCGGTTCGGCCGTCCGGTACAAGCGGCTGGTCATCCATCGTTTTGCCTCCCCTCACCCTGTGGTTTGTATTATCTTAACACGGCCGCCTCGGTCGTATAATGGCAAAGGACCGCCGATTCAGCCCAATGAGGCGAAACGGTGCGGAACTTTCGACACGAAGACTGGACGTGATCCCTGTGGCTTTCCCGTTTAACTCTCAGCGGTACTCTTTCCCGTCCCGACGGCGGCTCGTTTTCGGCAAAAATGGGATGGTGGCCGCGTCGAACCCTCTGGCGGCCGGAGCCGGAATTGAAGTTCTCAAGGCCGGCGGCAACGCAGTAGACGCCGCCTTGGCGGCCGCCGCCGTTCTGACGGTCGTCGAGCCCACCAGCAACGGCTTGGGCGGCGACGCGTTCGCCCTCGTCCACACGGGAGGGAAGCTCTACGGCCTCAACTCCAGCGGCCCCTGTCCAGCTGGCCTGACGGCTCAGACGCTACGCGACGAGGGCCACTCGTCAGTCCCGGCCCGAGGGCTCGCCCCGATCACCGTCCCTGGCGTCCCAGCCGCTTGGGGCGCGCTCTCAAAAAAATTCGGCCGGCTGCCGCTGGCCGACGTCCTGCGTCCGGCGGTTCGGTACGCCCGCGGCGGGTTCCCCCTGCAGCCAAAAGTGGCCCAACTGTGGAAGGCGGCGCAGGAGCTTTTCTCGGCCCTCGCTAGGGAAAATGGCCTCTTCGCCCCGTGGCTTCAAACGTTCGGACTCGCCGAAGCCGAGCCCGGCGAGCTCGTGACGCTGAAGGACCACGCCGAGACCCTAGAAGAGATCGGCCGCACGGGCGGCGAGAGTTTTTACCGCGGCGAACTGGCCCGGCAGATCGGCTCGTTCGTCCGGTCGTCCGGCGGGTGGCTGAGCGCCGAGGATTTGGCGGCGTTCTCTCCCGAATGGGTCGAGCCCCTGTCGGTCCCCTACCGGAACTATCAGGTCTTCGAGCTGCCGCCAAACGGCCATGGGTTGACCGTTCTTCTGGCGCTCAACATCCTGCGGGGCTTTGAGCCGACACGGGATAGGGAGCTCTTTCTCCACCAAACCGTCGAAGCCATGAAGCTGGCTTTCGCCGACGCAAAGGCCTACATCGCCGATCCCCGACAGGCCGACGTCCCCTTGGCCGATCTGCTGAGCGAGGGCTACGCCGAGAGACGCCGCGCCCTCATCCGGAACCGAGCCGAGCTGCCATGTCCCGGTTCGCCGAGGTGCGGCGGCACGGTGTACCTCGCGTCAGCTGACGGGGACGGCAACATGGTCAGCTACATTCAGAGTAACTACATGGGGTTCGGCAGCGGCGTGGTCGTCCCCGGCACCGGCATCGCTCTGCACAACCGGGGGGCCAATTTCTCCCTTGATCCAGCCAGCCCGAACTGTCTCGCGCCGGGCAAGCGGCCGTATCACACCATTATCCCGGGATTCCTCTGCCGGGACGGCCAGCCCTTCGGGCCGTTCGGCGTCATGGGCGCGTTCATGCAGCCGCAGGGCCACGTCCAAGTGGTCAGCTCGCTGGCCGACGACGGTCTGAACCCTCAGGAAGCCCTTGATCGGCCTCGGTGGCAGTGGACCGGCGGCCTGTCGCTCGAGCTGGAGCAGACCTTCCCCAACGACTTAGCCCTGTCCCTGAAAGACCGAGGCCATCAGGTAACCGTTTCAGCCGACGATACCAGCTTCGGCCGCGGTCAAGTGATTCTCCGGGATGGCTCGGGCGTCCTCTGCGGCGCGACCGAACCCCGGACCGACGGAGCTGTTGCCGTATGGTAGCCCCTCAAGAGAAGAAAACGCCGCTCCTTCGCCGCTTAACCTATCTCGTTCTCGTCGCCGTCCTGTCAGTCGGCGCGTACACGGCAAGCGACGTCCTGGCCCGTCGGGCTTGGACCGACCAAGGAACGTGGATCGTCAGGCTTTTGAAGACCGAACTTCTGCCGAAGGAAAGTTCGGCGCAGGACGACCCGAATTGGGAGAGCCAGTCCATTTTAGCCAGCGTGTTGTACCGGTCCGGCGACCGGCAGGGTGCCAGGGAGACGGTGAAAATTGAGCGGCTGGTCAACAGCGCGCTGGAGCTGAAACCCGGCTGCGACTACGTGATGGTCATCGACACTCTGCCGGACGGTTCAACCGTGGCGTCGCTGGCCGACCGGTTCCGCCTGCCGGCGGTCGTCGCGTTTCTGACCGCCGTGGCCGGGCTGCTGGTCGTCTCGGCGGGACGGGCAGGCGCCCGGGCGCTGATCGGGCTGGCGCTTTCCATGTGGTATTTAGCCTCGGTGTTTCTGCCGTCGGCCGCCGCTGGCTCGTCTCCGCTGGCCGGCGCGTTGGGCGCCGTCGCCGTCGTGTCCATTTTGACCATCGGCGTCGTCGTCAGGCGCAAGCGCTACTGGCCGGTCGCCTTAGGCGGCGCGCTGGGCGGCGCCGTGGCCGCGTGGTTCCTCGGCTTTGCGGCCCTCAAGCTGTGGCAGATCACCGGACTGGGCTCCGACGGCGCGCTCGTCCTCTCTTCGACCGTCGAGGGGATCAACATGGGACACGTGTTCCTCGCGTCGGTCATCATCGGCGCGGCCGGCGCCGTTCACGACGTGGCGATCTCCGTGTCCGCAGCCATGGCCGAACTGGAGGACTACGACCCGGACATCGCGCCGAAACGACTTTGGCAGTCAGGGCTGAACGTGGGGCGGGAAATTCTCGGCACCATGGTCAACACGCTGGTTCTGGCGTATTTCGGCAGCAGCCTGTGCCTTCTGATCCTCATGGCCCAAGCCCAACCGGACATCCACCAGCTGCTCAACGACGGGCAGGTCGCCCAAGAAATTGCGCAAAGTCTGGCGGGTACCGTCGGACTGCTGCTCACAGTTCCTATCACCGCCGCAGCGGGAGCCCTCGCCGCGTGGTGGCGGAAAAAGCGCTGACTCAAAAAAGCAGTGCGGCCGAAGAAAACTTCGGCCGCACTGCTTTTTATTTTTCGTCTACTCGTACAGCTCGTTCAGGCACGCTCGAGCCAAACTTTCAAGGCTCGAAACTCCTCTCTCGTCCGGCAGCCCCGCCGCTGCCCACGCCAGAGGCAGCTCGGTGCAGGCGCAGATCACGGGCAGCTCCCGTCGCCGCCACAGCAGGCCGCAGGCGGATTTCATCCGTTCCCCCGCTTCTTCCATCCGCCCGCCCTTGACGAGCCGAATGATCCGGTCAAACTCCGGGCGCTCGTCGGGCTCCGGCTCAAAGAACTGGGCCCCCTGTCGTTCCCCTTCCTTCTCGTAGATACCCGACGCGAGCGTCGCGCCGGTCGCGACGAGCCAGCAGGCCGGCGAGACCTCTAAAGCCCGGCTCACCGTGGCTTCCACAATGTGAATCAGCGGTTTGGGCAGCTCTTCCCTGAACCGGTCGATAAAGCAGTGGGCGGTGTTGCACGGCACCGCGAGGATATCCGCCCCCCAACGGCACAGGGTCTCGAGCCCGGCTTTCAGAGGACCTTCCGGGCTCGGGCCGCCGCGCAGCAGCGCGTCCGACCGATCGGGCGTTTTCGGGTTGGAGTACAGGTAAACGACCGGGTGTTCCTGGTCGCATGACGCCGGCGCCAACTCGGCCAGCAGCCGCATGAACTCGGCGGAAGCGGCAGGTCCAAGCCCGCCGTACACGCCTAATATCTTTTTCGGTCCCACAGGACGCCCCTCCTCTTCGATTGTTTCTTGCCCAGCCAACTACGGAAAGACCGCCAGCTCGTTGTCCCTCACGTCGCAGATGAACATGTGTCCGGGCGCGTGGGTAATGGCAAACGGCGGCTTACTGGCCATGAGAGCGGCCTGCGGCGTGACGCCGCACCCCCAAAAAAGCGGCACTTCGCCCGGGTTGATCGGCACGGGCTCGCCGAAGTCCGGCTTGCTCAAGTCCGCGACGCCAAGCCCTTCCGGGTTTCCGACCCAGACCGGCGCGCCGTGAACCCGCGGGAACCGGCCGGACGAGAGAACCGCCCGGCTCACCAGATGAGACGGAACGGGACGCATGGAGACCACCATGTTCCCTTTCATTCGTCCCGCCGGCCGGCAGGGCTGGTTCGTCAGGTACATCGGCACGTTGCAGCCGCACTCTATATGCCGAACCGGACAGCCTGCTTGAGCCATCGCCGTCTCAAAGGAGAAAGAACAGCCGACGAGAAAAGCCACCAAGTCGTCCCGCCAAAACGGCCGCGCGTCGGTCGGCTCGGCGGTCAGTCGTCCGTTCTCCCACACCCGATACTTGGGCAGATCGGCCGCCAAGTCCGCGCCCGGCGCCATCTGCTTCGGCTCGGTCTCCCCCGGCTCTGTGACGTCCAAGATTGGACAGGGCACCGGGTTGCGGACCGCGAACAGGAGAAAATCGAACGCCCAGTCCCGGGGCAGGACGACCAGATTGGCCTGCACGTACCCGGCGCACATGCCAGACGTGGGGTTGTCCCACCGACCGGCGCGAATCATTTCCCTAACCTGCGTCGGCGAGGCGTCGGCGTAGTCAGCTGCCCGGGTCATCGGATCAGCTCCGCCAACGGTGCGATCCGAATGCCCGACGCCTCAATTTTCTTTCGGAGCGTCCGAGCCAGCTCGACGGCCGCCGAGTTGTCGCCGTGAAGGCAGATCGACTGAGGCGCCAACGGAACGGAGCGGCCGTTCACCGACTGGACGACCCCTTCTTTCACCATACGAATGACCCGTTCGGCCGCCGCGTCCGGGTCGGTCACGAACGCGCCGGGCCGCGAGCGCGGCACCAGCGAGCCGTCGTCCATGTACCCCCGATCGGCAAACGCTTCGGCGGCGAACCGAACGCCCGCCGTCTGAGCCGCCCGCTCGAGCGCCGAGCCGGCCAGCCCCAGCAGAATCAAACCGCCGCCCGCGTCCCGTACGGCCTGAGCGATCGCCGCCGCCTTGGCCTCGTCCCGGCCGGCGGTGTTGTACATGGCCCCGTGGGGCTTGACGTGCTGAAGCGGCACGCCGCACGCCCCGCAGAACGCCCGAAGTGCCCCGATCTGGTACAGCACGTCGGCGTAAATCTCGTCGGGCGTGCAGTTCATCTCCCGGCGGCCGAAGCCGACCTTGTCAGGGTACGACGGGTGCGCTCCCACAGCCACGCCGCGCTCCGCCGCCATGCGAACGGTCCGGCGCATCACCGCCGGATCCCCGCCGTGAAACCCGCAGGCCACGTTGGCCGACGAGACGAACGTCAGGACGTCCTCGTCCCGGCCCATGACCCACGGCCCAAAGCTCTCGCCCAAGTCGCTGTTCAGGTCAACCACGTTCATTTGCCCTTCCTCCCTCAAGGCGGCCCTCAAGCCGCCACGCCAAGTTCCATCTCTGGCCGGCGGGGCCCCACGTCCCGCCGAGCGTCGTCTTCAGCTTTTCGTCCGGCCTGGCGAACCAACGGGCAACGGCGCGGGCGAGTTCCGCTAAAACCTCGGCTTCCCGCCGGGCTTCTTCAACTCCCTCGTCCTGGCTCAGCCGGCGAAACCTCACCGACGAACCGGCGGGGTGCTGGGCCAAAAACGCCGTGCTGACCGCCGTCAGGACGCCAACTTTTGTGTACCCTCCGGTCGTCTGCCGGTCCGCCATCATGACAATCGGCTCCCCGGAGCCGGGAATCTGAACGCTTCCGAGCGGCACGCCGTCGGAGACGATATCCGGCGGCAGGGCGTGCTCGACCGCTGGCCCTTCCAGCCGGTACCCCATTCGGTCAGACGTCAGATCAACCCGGTACTCGCTTTCAAAGAGCGTCGCCAGCCCGGCGGGCGGGAACGCGTCCTGCTGAAGGCCCAAGACCAAACCGAGCGCCCGGTCGGACCAGTCGGGCTTGAGAGAGTCCGGACAGATAAACCCGACGCGGCGCCGCCACGCGGCCGACGGCTCGCCAGTCTGCAAAACGTCGCCCGCGGCGAGGGCCCGCCCGCCGTGTCCGCCAGTGCCGGTTTTCAGGTACGTGCTCCGACTGCCAAGCACGAGTGGGACGCTCACTCCGCCAGTGACGCACAGGTATCCCCAGACGCCGCGGCGCAGCTGGCCGAAACGGAGCCTGTCGCCCGACTTCACCTCAAAAACGGCCCAGTTTTCCACCGGCTTGCTGTTCAGCTGCGCCGAAAGCTCGGCGCCAGTCAGGACGACCGCCCCTGAGCCTTCAAACGTCACGTCCGGCCCGACGCAGGCCATTTCAAGCGCCGCGTCCCCCGGCCGGTTGCCCAGCATCGCGTTTCCCCGCCGGAGCGAGGACGGGTCCATCGCGCCGGAGACCGGCATTCCCATCGCCTGATATCCCCATCGGCCCAAATCCTGTACTGTCGTCAGGGGGCCGGGAGAGCTGATATGCAGTCTCATTCCCCACTCCCCCTCTTCCCCAACTCAAGCTGGTACGCGCCGGCTTGGACCTGCCGCGCGATACGGCCATACTCCTCGGCCGTCACGGCGTAGTAGCGCACCCAGAAGCCGGCCTGAATCGCCGCGGCCGGCGACCTGTCGGGATCGTACAGCCGCACCGGCGTCCTGCCGATGATCTGCCACCCTCCCGGGCTGGCTACCGAATACGCGCCGGTCTGGCGCCCTGCTATGCCCACCGAACCGGGCTCTATTCGCTTTCGCGGCGTCGTCAGACGGGGTGTCGCTAACGACTCGTCCATGCCGCCCAAGTAGGCGAACCCGGGCAGAAAGCCCAACATGTAACAGTAAAGGTCCCGGCCGGTATGCCGGGCCACCACATCGGCCTCGCTCAGCCCGGTATGAGACGTCACGTTCCCCATGTCCGGGCCGTAGTCGCCGCCGTAGCAGACCGGCAGGCGCAGGACCGTTCCGCCCTCAGCCGGCAGAGCGGCCGTTTCGGAAGCCAAACGGGCCAGAGCCTCTCTCAAGGCCGGGACGTCTGTCGCGATCGGGTCAAAGTACACGGCCAACGAACGGTACGACGGAACCAACTCAACCAAACCGACAAACGGCCGACGTTCCAAAGCCAGCTTCACCGCATGAACGCGGCCGTTCACCTCCATGTCGATGACGTTCCCAAAGTCCAAAAACAGACAGCCCTCTCCGGCAGGCAGAACCGAGACCAATCGGGTCACCCCCCACAGCCGCAACAGTTGTTCTCATGTGATGATAATTTAGTTTAGCACAGGAGCGCCGCCCTGGGCCGTCTCGGCGGCTCCGGGTCTTCGACACGAAAAAAAATCGCTTCCCCCAAGGGGAAGCGATTTAACAGTTGGACCGCTATGACGCCGCGGCGACCACGTCGGAGAAGCCCAGCAGCATGGCAATCGGGATCGTGATGACGACCGACAGCACCACCCGCTCGAACCAAATGACCAGAATATCCCGAAGCGACAGAGGAATGTCCGTCCCCATGACGCAGGGAATCGACGCGGAGAAGAACAGGATCTCGGAAATGCTCACCACAGCAATGACGAACTTGAGCAGAGCCGTACCCTCGCCGGCAATCAGCATGGCGGGCAGGAACATTTCAGGCAGGCAGACCGCCGCGGCCTTGCCGCCCAGAAGGGCCTGGCTGACGCCGAAGACCTTGAAGAACGGATAGAACAGGTAGCCGAACCAGTTAAACAGCGGCGTGTAGGTAGCCAGAACCAGCCCGAGCAGGCCGACCGACATGATGGACGGGATGACCGCAAACGCCATGTTGAGCCCCGCCTTGAGGTTGTCCCACACCAGCACGAAAATGGGTTTTGTGTGTTCGGCCGTCTCGATGCCGGCTTCCCACGCCCGCTGGAAGATACTCCCCTGACGGACCGGGTCTTCGACCTTCTCGCCGGTGAAGTACGTGTTCGGAATAGAGCGCAGGGGCCACAGCCGAGCCGTGAGGGCCGTGACGACGAACGTCACCAGCAGGGACACCCAGAAGTACATCGACCAGCGGTCCATCAGTCCCAACGTTTTCGCGACGATCAGAAGGAACGTGGCCGAAACCGTCGAAAAGCCCGTCGCGATGATCGCGGCCTCTCTGGCCGAATACCGCCCCGAGCGGTACACGCCGTTGGTGATAATCAGGGCGATGGAATAGCTGCCCACAAACGACGCTACGGCGTCGATCGCCGAGCGGCCGGGAGTCTTAAAGACCGGGCGCATGATCGGCGTCATCAGCTCGCCGGTGAACTCCATCAGGCCGAAGCTAGCCAGAAACGCCAGGAAGATGGAGCCGATGGGAATGACTAGGCCGACCGGCGTCGAAAGGGTGTTGTACAGGAACGGGCCGACTTCTTTGTCCCAGAACCACGCCATACTCGGCGAGGCCGAGAACATGTTGAAAAAGAAGATCGTCCCGAAAATCGCGCCGCACACCTTGGCGATCGAGAAGAACGTCGTGATGCCGTCCTTGTTCCAGTTCTTCCTCAAAAAGGGCAACAGGGCGCCGCAGTACATGACCAGCAGCACGTAGAGCTTCGCGCCGGACGCCCAGTTGGCTCGAATATAACTGATGCTGTGGTCAACAGGAATCGTTGACTTTCCGCCGATCGTCAGAGGGTAAAAGAACATGAAAACGCCAAACAAGCTGCACAGGACAAACTTCAGGATATTTCCAGAACGAGCTTCGCCTTTCATCTGCGACCTCCTTCACCTACAGGACGCATTGCCGCCGCGTCCGCCGTTGTCCCTCCCGCTCTGCGTCCAGTTTTCTGCCCTCCGGCGACCATCTCCCTCTCGCTCGACCGGCGCAAAAGCGCCACAAGCCGCGACGATTTATTTTTGTAGATAATCTTACCACTTCTTCGATAAAACAGCGTAAAAAGACGGACCACCCTCGCCGGATGGTCCGTCTTCTGATGTGTTTGTCTACTGCTTCTCGCCGGGGCCCAGAGCTTCCGCCGGGGCGCCCTTTTCGGCCGACTCCGCGGCCTTGGCCTCAGGAGCCTCGTCCTTTTTAACTTCGGCGGCCGGAGCTTCTGCCGGGGCCGACTTTACAGACGCTTCGTCGGGCTTGACCTCAGGAGCCGGAGCCTCGTCCTTTTTGACTTCGGCAGCCGGAGCTTCTGCTGGGGCCGACTTTACAGCCGGCTCAGCGGGCTTAACCTCAGGAGCCGGAGCCTCGTCCTTTTTGACCTCGACGGCCGGAGCTTCTGCCGGAGCCGGCTCCTCGGCCCTCTCGTCGGGTTTGACCTCAGGAGCCGGAGCCTCGCCTTTTTGGGCTTCTGCGGCCGCTTCAGGCTTCAACGCCTCAACGATCACCGGGGCGGTCTCTTTCGCCTCGTCGTTTGCCGGGACCTGAGGCACGTCGCCCAAAAGCTGGCCCATCTCGCCTACCGCGTCGTTCAGGTATTTCAGCTGGGCTTTATAAAGGTCGTACCCAGCGCGAAGGACTTTGTCGTGAGCGGCGCTCTCGCCGACGATCCCGTTAGTTATCGCCTGAAGCTGTCCGACTTTCTCGCTCAGGGAAGCGAATTTGCCCTGCATTTCTTCAATCTGGGCCTGCTGTTTGGCAATTTCTTCCTTCAACGGCCCGACTTGGTCCCTGCTCAAAGTGAAGACCACGTTCACCAAGATAACTAAAACCAAAATGCCCAGGACGATCAGCGGCAGGCGTTTTTTCTCCCGCGCTGAATTTGCCGTGGTGCTGCCGGACTCGTTCTTCTTTTTCTGATCAGCCATTGTGTCAATTCCTCCTCCACCAGGTTTCGAGCGCGCGGCTGGGACCGATCACCGCACTTCACTCAATTTGTTCCCGCAGCAAACCCACAGTGCGCCGCCGCTCAGCACGGGATCAGCCGCTGGGGGTTCGCCAAACGGGATGTCCCATTGTACCATACCCGTATTTCCGTCCAGAGCGTACAATGCCCCCTTTTCGGTCACCGTATAAACACCATGCCCGTCGGACGAAACGGCAAGAGCGGTCAAGACCCGTCCAGGGAGCTGGGTACGCCAGATAACCTTTCCCTCAGTCAAGCCGACGGCAAAAACCGCGCCGTCCGCCGTGACGCCCCAACCCCGTTCACCTGAGACGACCAGCGGAGCTGCCAGCGGCGAGAAGGGCTCGCTCGTCCAAAGGAACCGGGCGTTTTGGGCCCGCAGCGCTCTGACGCGCCCCCTCGTGTCGGGGAAGTATGCCGTCCCGTCGGACCAGCTGGGCGACACGTCCATCGACGTGCCGTCGCCGCCCTGCCACCGACGATATCCATAAACAGGATGATACGCCTGATATCCGAGGTTCTGTCCGCCGACAAGCAGTATTTCGTCAGCAAACAAGAGCGCCGTCGGGTTGTTCAATCCCGTCTCGGTCTGCCACTTCACTTTTCCCGACGCGCCGTCGAGGCACAGAAGCGTTCCGCTGGAGCTGACCGCAAAAAAAGCATTTTCAAACGCCGTGACAGGAGAGGAAAACGTCATCCCCTTGGCATTGAGCTGCCACAGGACGGCACCAGTTTCGGCTTTCAGCGCCACCAAATTGCCGTCTTCTGTCCCGAAAAACATCCGCCCTCCGGCGAGAGCGGGAACTGTCGGACGGCTTTTCAGCTGAACCGCCCAAAGCAGCTTCTCCCGTTTCGGGTCAAACGCGCACAGCGTCTGACCGCAGGACAGGTACAGCACGCCCCGGTAAGCCACCGGCGAGCCGGTCAGCCGATCGGGAAAGGTAAAGGTCCGTCCGGGCTTCCCGCTCAGCGCGCCGTTGGGGCCAAAGCAGCCCGCGCAACCGCCGCCGGCGCGGTACAGTCCGTCAGACGGCGTCTTATGCGCCCGGGACGAAGGAGCGGGGGTGGGGCCGTTTTTCCTCTTCACTTCACCTGAAACAGCAGGCGAAGAACTCACCGGCGTCGCGGTGACAACCTGAGGGGCAGCCGGCTGAATGTGGGACTCTATCGTCAAAATCGGCTCGTTGCCCGCCGCAGCCGAAGCGCACAAAACACAGAAAACAGCGAGTAGCGGACGAAAAATCCTCACTGACACACCCCCCGGGTTCCAATGAAAAATTTTTGTTTATTGCACGGCCTTTCCACCGCTCGGCCGATACGAGCCGACCTTTCGCGCCTCAGAATACAAAGGGGACGGCGCAGCGCGCCGCCCCCGGTCAGTTTACGCGCGCCGCGAGACCAAAGCCTTCTGCCAGATGAACACCGCAGCCGCAATGCCAATGCCGCACAGGTCGGTGATTAGCCCGGGCTTAATAAGAAGCAGCGCCGCCGCAAACAAGCAGACCCGCTGGATGATGTTCAACTGTTTCAGCCAGAAGCCGGCCCCGGCAAACGCCAGAAGAATTGCCCCGATAATCGACGTCACGATCGGCAGAATCAACCCCGAAGCGTTCGCCTGAATCATCAGCAGCTCGGGACTGTAAACGAAGAAGTACGGGATCAGGAACCCGGCGACGGCCAGCTTCAGAGCTTGGAAGCCGGTCTTCATCGGATCGGCCCCGGCAATGCCCGCGCCGGCATAGGCCGCAAGCGCCACAGGAGGCGTCAGGTCCGCGATGATGCCGTAGTAGAAAATGAACATATGGGCTGCCAGAGTCGGCACGCCGAACTTTTGAATCGCCGGCGCCGCCATGGCGGACAGGACGATGTACTTCGCCGTCGTCGGAAGCCCCATCCCAAGGATAATCGACGCCACCATGGTGAAGAACAGCGTGGGCAGAAGCTTGCCGCCCGCAAGCGCCACGATGCCGTTGGCCAGTTTCAGCCCGATACCGGTCAGAGTGACCGAACCGATGATCAGCCCGGCACAGGCGCAGGCCGCCGCCACGCCGAGAGCGCTTCTCGCGCCGTCCTCGAAAGCGTCCAGGATATCCCTCACCGACATGCGGGTCGCCTTCCGGCACATGGCGATAGCCACGGTCCAAAGGATACTGTAGAACGCCGCCTTCAGGGGCGTGTACCCTTTCACCAGCATGTAAATGATCACTACAACAGGGATCAGCAGGTGCCCGCCGCTGAAGAACACCTTCTTCGTGTTCGGCAGCTCCTCCTTCGGGATCCCCCGCAGGCCAAGGCGCAGCGCCTCCATGTGAATCATCACGAACACGGCCAAATAGTACAGAACCGCCGGAAGGATCGCGGCCGTGGCAATACGAATGTACGGCACGCCGATAAACTCGGACATGATGAACGCCGCAGCGCCCATAATCGGCGGCATAAGCTGTCCGCCGGTGGACGACGCCGCCTCAACAGCCCCAGCAAAGTGCGGCAAGTACCCAATCCGCTTCATCAGAGGAATCGTAAAGGTTCCCGTCGTCACCGTGTTGGCCACCGAACTGCCGGAAATCGTCCCAAAGAGGCCCGAAGCCAGAACGGCCACCTTCGCCGGACCGCCGACCCGGTGTCCCGTCGCCGCCAGAGCTAAGTCGATGAAGAACTTTCCCAGCCCCGACTTGTGAAGGAACGCGCCGAACAGGATGAACAGGAACACGAACGTCGCCGAAACGCCCAGCGGCGCCCCTAAAATCCCCTCAGTCGTCAGGTACATGTGGTTGATAATTCGAGTCCAACCGATCTGCCGGTGAGCCAAAAATCCCGGAATCAAATGTCCCCACTTGGCGTAGGCCACAAAAACGACTGCGATGATCACAATCGGCATTCCCACGATACGGCGGGAGATCTCAAGCACCAGCAGAATCGCCAAGGCGCCGAAAATCAGGTCAATCGTCGTCGGCTCGCCGGCGCGGAACATCAGATTGTGATAGTTGACCGTCAGATAAAGCGCCACCACCGAACTGATGACTGCCAACGCCAGATCAGCCCAGTGGACTGACTTTCTGGACATCTTGGACGTCATCGGATAGAGCAGGTAGATCAGCGCCATCACGAAGAACAGGTGAGTCGACCGCTGAATCGTCGCCGGCAGCACGCCGAACCCGGCGGTGTAAAACTGGAACAGCGAGAAAAGAATGCACATCCAACGAATCGCCAGCCCCCAGGGGCCGCTCAAGCCGCGGACCTGCGCTTCTCGGTCGTACTTCTCCAAAATCTCCTGCGTCTTTTCCTCATTTGTCACAGTCTCCGCCGACAAAACCGCCGGCGACTCGCCAGACTGAGCCGCGCTCTTCTCCAGATCCTTCTCAGCGTTCTTCAATCGTCTTCACTCCCATCAACTGTCCCAGCGTCCGCCCAGCGCCTCCAGCCGGTCAAAAACCCCGCCAGATGAAAAGCGGCGACGTTCGGATCACGGAAAACGTCACAGGACGCCCCGGATTCCCCCACTCGCTGAGCCGATGCTCAGCGCCGTTCATAATGAACCGATGATTTGCCACCACTCGAGCCACCCGATACGTCAGCGTCTTTAAAACCGTCGTGAACCCGGTGATGTGAAACTTACCGTTCGAAATTTCAAACTTCTGCCCCGGCAGCGGCTCAGCCGGAAGCCCCGCGCCGGTCATATCGTAATCTGTCGCGGTCACCTGAATCCCGTCCGGCCGAACCGTGTAAATCTCGTCCACCGGCCTCAGAGCCACCGAGTGGACAAAACGAACCGTAAACTGCTGCCCCTCGTCGACTTTGGCGGCATATCGAACCCTCCCGGACTCGTCCCGAACGATCAAGTACAACTGGGGACGAAACGCGAAAAAAACGGCAGCCGCAGCCAGACAGACCAGACCGGCGAAATAAAATTTTTTCACGTCCTCCGCCCCTTTGAAGACAAGAGGGGAACCGGCGAACCGGATCCCCTCCTCGATTAGAGCCAAAGAAGCCGCTGGGCTCGAAAAGGCCGACTACTTGATCAGGCCGACTTCCTTGTAGTACTTCAGAGCGCCCGGGTGCAGATCCTCAACCTGCAGACCGTCCAGCGCCTTCTCCAAGACAATCTCCTTGCCCTTGTGGTGCGCCTCGCCGATCAGAGCCAGCTGGCTGAACATCGTCTTCGTGATCGTGTAGACCAAGTCATCCGGCAAATCGGAGCGGCAGAACAAGCACGCTTGAACGGCAATCGTATCGACCGGCTTGGGCTGGTTCTGATACGTGTCAGCCGGGATAACGCTGGGAGCGAAGAACGGGTACGCCTTGATAATCTCGTCACGCTTTGCGCCGTCGATATTGATGAACTTGAGCGGCTGGGTCGTCACGATCTCCTGAATGCCCGAGTTCGGTGCCGCCGTAGTGAACTCGAATCCGTCGATCTGGCGGTCCTTGAAATGACTTGTCGTCTCGGCATAAGACAGGAAGAACGGCTCAAAGCCCTTGTACTCGCCCTTGCCGTCCTTCTCCTCGTAGAAACCGTACGCGCCGAAAATCTGACGGGCGTTCGCCTCGTTGCCGGAGCCGGGCGCGCCGATAGAAATTCTCAGCTTCCCAAAATCGGCGATCGAGTTGGCCGGGCAGTCCTTGTTCACCGCCACCTGAATCGGTTCTGGCCACAGGCGGGAAATCGCCCGGATATTCTTCACAGGCTCTTTAAAGAACATCGAACCGGTCTTGGCGTAGAACGCGATATCGTTCTGGACGATCGCCAAATCAACGTCGCCGTTTTTCAGCAGGTTAATGTTCTCGTTTGAAGCCCCTGTCGCCTGAGCTGAAATTGTCACCGCACCGTCGGAGTGGTCAGACACAATCTGAGAAATAGCGCCGCCCAAAGGATAGTACGTCCCCGTCGTGCCGCCTGTCCCCATAACCAACTGCACTGGATCGGCACAAGCCGTCGAACACAGAACCAGAGCGCCGAGCGCCGTTACAAGAAAACCGCACCGTTTCATCCGAATCCCTCCTTAATGAAGAAAATACTTCGTCCCCATAACTACACAGCACTTCATCAAATCAACGCGATAGTTTAACTATAGCGGTCGAAGGCTCGCTTATCAAGACGTCTAGGAGAGAACTCACTGTAATCATTTGTTACTTTTATCATCAGCGATTCATCCATGATCATCAGATAAAATCACTAACAATGCCTGTAAAACCCTGTTCATAGTAACTCGCTAAAAACAACATTATCTTTGGGCTAGTATACCTTCTTCAAGTTTTCCCCAATGAGCATTGTACTTTATAGCTATTCCTTGGATAAAAAGGTGTCCTTTAAGGACACCTTCGCCCCATCATTTTGTCCTTATTATTATATAGTAGCTTCTCATTTTATTATTTCACCGTAACAAAGCAATCTGACAGACATTGCTTCACTTTATGATCGAGAAGGAGGGATAAACCTTTTTCGAATTATATGCAGCTTAAGGACTGTATTTTATTGAGACATTATGTAACAACCACGAGGGGGGAACTAAGCCACTGTCCAGCTTTGGTCATCTACTGCACGAGCTTAGCTTACCCTTCAGACAAAGTGCCGTTCAGAAAGGAGGCCGTACCATTTTCATTGAGCATTGACATCATTGTGGCTAGCTTGGTGATCTAAGGAACAAATAATGCAGCCAAGACCTGTGCTGCGACAGTAAAAATAACGAGGAGGATTAAAGTTGAAAAAAGCTCTTATGTGGATATGCCCCTGTTTTTTTATTTTAGCGATTGGAGCCCTTCAGGCCAAAGGAGCGGATGACCCTATAAGAATTACTTACGGTCATGGCTTTATGCCCAATACTCCTCAAGCCAGAGCGGCAGATGAATTCAAAAAACGGGTAGAAAAAGAATCCGAAGGAAGTATTTTGGTTGACGTTTTCCCATCCGGTCAGCTGGGATCAGCTCGTGAGATGTTCGAGGGTGTGCAGATGGGTACACAGGAAATTGCTCTTCTTCCTACAGCGCGCATCAGCGGCTTTAATCCCACATTACAAATTTTTGACCTTCCCTTCCTATTTCCCGACAAAAATACAGCCTATAAAATATTTGATGGACCAATAGGACAGAAATTATTATCCACTCTCGAAGCTAATGGTGTAAAAGGATTAGCAATTTATGAAGATGGTTTCAAGAATTTTACTTGCAACAAGAAAATAGCAAAAATGGATGATTTTCAGGGGTTAAAATTTCGCACTATGGAAAGCCCCATTATTATGGAGCAATTCAAAGCCCTAGGAGCCAACCCAACCCCCATAGACTTCAGCGAATTATACAATGCACTGCAGCAAGGGAGCGTTGATGGTCAAGAGAACCCTTTAGTAACCATTGTTTCGGTAAAACTTTACGAAGTCCAAAACTACATGCTGCTTTCCAACCATGCATATCTAGGTCATGTATTTTTAGTATGTAAGGACTGGTTTGATGGATTGGATGAGAAGAAAAAAGAAATTATTACACGTAATGCTAAGGAAATAGCAACTTGGGAAAGACATCTCGTAGCCGAAGAAGAAGTAGGGTACCTAAAAACTATCAAGGATAGCGGAACGGTAGTTCTCAATCTTAGTACAGAAGAGCGGGAAAAAATGAGAGCCCATATGAAAAACGTCTATGATATCGCTGAAGGCATTGTAGGCAAAGATTTGCTCAATCTGGTGACTGAGGCTGTGGAAAAGGAAACAAAATAACAGCATAAGCGAGGAATAAGATGAAATATGTTAATCATGCGACTAAGATTTTTTTAGCAACTTGTCTCTTGTTCGCCATCATCTTACTTTTCGTCAATGTGACACTTCGCTATTTCTTCAAATCTGCCATCTTTTGGGCTGAAGAAACGCTACGGTACCTAATTGTATGGATTACTTTCATCGGTTCTTCTATGTGCATTCGTGAAGAATCTCATATTGCTATTGACGTTCTTTCCAATGTTTTAAGCAGGAAGGGCAAATGCATCCTCAAAATCTTACTCAACGTTGTAGGAATCATCTTCGGCGCCATTTTGTTGATCGTATCCTTTAAATTTATTCAGAAAGTTTATACTACAAACCAAGTTTCATCGACCATAGGGAATATGCCAATGTACGTAATTTATCTTTGTTTTCCCATCGGCTTTGCTCTTTACACGCTGCAATCCTTAGACAAGGTGCGATCATTGTTAAAATCCGTAAAAAAAGAAAGCACACAATCATGACAAGTATTTTATTCTTCTTTTTATTTATCATGCTGGCATTGAATCTTCCTGTTTTTATGGCCTTGATTGTTTCAACTGCTACTGTATTGACATGCTTTACTTCAATCACACCAGGCATCATACTCCAGCGGATGTTTGCAGGTATCGACAAATTTTCCTTGATGGCTGTTCCTTTTTTTATCTTTGCGGCCAATGTAATGAATCAAGGCGGTTTAGCGCCCCGTATATTGGACTTTACCAATGCATTGGTAGGACATAAGCGTGGTGGGCTAGCGTATACCGTGGTACTCACATGCATGTTTCTGGGAGCTGTCAGCGGTTCTTCACCCGCTACAGTCGTAGCGATATGCTCTTTAATGCTACCCGTGATGGAACAGAGCGGCTATAGCAGGGGATTTTCCGTAGGACTTATCATGGCAGCTTCCTCTGTAGCTGTGATTATTCCCCCCAGCATCGGCATGATTGTATATGGTACAGTGACAGGAACTTCCATAGGGGAACTCTTTTTGGCAGGTTTTTTCCCAGGCATCATTTATGGTACAGCTTTTATGCTTTACAGCGCTTATTACACTCGAAAACACAATGTTCCCTTAAGACCCCAAGCAACATCCGAACACAGATGGAATTCTTTTAAAAGCTCTGGTTGGGCCTTAATTATCCCAATTCTGATTATTGGAAGTATCTACGGAGGTTTCTGCACACCTACAGAATCAGCAGGTATTGTATCTGTCTATGCCATTTTTGTCAGTTGTTTCATATATAGGGAGCTTTCTTTTAAAGAGCTCGTCAATGTCGCTTATGAATCGGCTATAGGCACGGCTCAAGTGATGATCATTTTAGCTGGAGCTAGCGTTTTTTCTTGGTTACTGACTAGACTTCAAATACCCGCAACATTAGCAAAGGTTCTAAACTCGGTAGCCCAATCTCAAATAATGGTTCTATTAGTTATCAACATCATATTGTTAATATCCGGAATGTTTTTAGATCCAGCGTCTATTCAAACAATAATGTCGCCTCTATTTTTGCCTTCTGCGGTGCAATTCGGTGTACACCCCGTACATTTGGGTATTATTATGGTGGTAAATGGCGCCATTGGAATGTTTACTCCACCCTTTGGACTGAATCTTTTTGTCGCCGCAGGAGTGACCAAAATATCCCTCAGCGAACTAATGAAAGACGTTTGGATATGGATTTTGATCAGCTTTATTGCCTTATTTCTTATTACCTATATTCCACAAATTTCAATGGTATTGCCAGATTTGCTCTTCAAAAAATGAGGAATACCAACTGAAAATCAACTCACTTGGAGGTGTTCATGCAAGGTATTGCTGATGGGTATAAGCCATGTCAAAACCGTCCCATTATAGAGATCGCTTGGGCACAAGTACGAGCGTATTGCAGATTACTTCCTCCGGCTGATCAACTTCGACGAGAAGCAGATCCTCGAAAACAACGTCCTCGCCCTGATCAGCGACGCCGAGTAACAGGAAGCCAAGCTGCTTTTTAAGGGCAGAACGTCCGACGTTCTGCCCTTATTTATTCGGCATTCCGTCAGAGTTCTGATCCTCAACCTTTTCGACCACAGTATAATGTTGTTGATTGCTGGCCGTAGAGTCGAATCTTATGATCGGCCATGCAAATTTTCTCTATTTAGGAGGAGATATCCATGCCCTTTCCGAGCGATATCGAAATAGCGCAGTCCTGCAAGATGGACCCCATCGTCAGCGTCGCCGCGAAGCTGAACATTCCCGAAGACGATCTCGAGCTGTACGGCCGCTACAAGGCCAAGATCTCCCACGACCTCTGGAACTCGGTCAAAGACCGCCCCAACGGCAAGCTGATTCTCGTCACGGCCATCACCCCCACCCCCGCCGGAGAGGGGAAGACCACCACGGCCGTCGGACTCGCTCAGGCGATGTTCAAGATCGGCAAGAAGGCCGCTCTCGCCCTCCGCGAGCCCTCGCTCGGGCCGGTCTTCGGCGTCAAGGGCGGCGCCGCCGGCGGCGGATACAGCCAGGTCGTCCCAATGGAGGATATCAATATCCACTTCACCGGCGACCTCCACGCCATCACGGCCGCTCATAACCTGCTCGCCGCAATGCTCGACAACTCCCTCCAGCAGGGCAACCCGCTCAACATCGACCCCAGACAGATCGTCCTCAAGCGCGTGATGGATATGAACGACCGCTCGCTTCGGAATATCGTCATCGGACTGGGCGGTAAGGCCAACGGCGTGCCCCGCGAGAACGGCTTCGATATCACCGTGGCCAGCGAGGTCATGGCTATCTTCTGTCTGGCGACGAGCCTGAGCGACCTGAAAGAGCGGCTCTCCCGGATCATCGTGGCCTATACCTACGACGGCAAGCCTGTGACCTGCGCCGATTTGGAAGCTCAGGGCGCGATGACGATGTTGCTCAAGGACGCGCTGAAGCCGAATATTGTTCAGACTCTGGAGCACACGCCGGCGTTCATCCACGGCGGGCCGTTTGCCAATATCGCCCACGGCTGCAACAGCATTATGGCGACCCAGTACGGCTTGAAACTGGCCGACTACACGATCACTGAGGCGGGCTTCGCCGCTGACTTGGGCGCTGAGAAGTTCTTGGATATCGTCTGCCGTCTCGGTGGAATCAAGCCGAACGCCGTCGTGATTGTGGCGACGGTCCGGGCTCTGAAGATGCACGGCGGCGTGGCGAAGGACAAGCTGGGCGAGGTCAACATGGAGGCTCTGGCCGCCGGGATCCCGAACCTGGAGAAACACATCGAGAACATGAACTCGTTCGGCCTGCCGGTCGTCGTGGCGGTGAACGCGTTCCCCACCGACCGGCCCGAGGAGCTGCAGCTGGTCGAGGACAAGTGCGCGGCGCTCGGCGCCAAGGTCGTCCTGTCGGAGATCTTCGCCAAGGGCGGCGAGGGCGGTATTGAGATGGCAAAGGCGGTTGTCGAGGCCTGCGACCAGCCCAACACGTTCCACTACCTGTACGAGCCGTCGATGAGCCCGAAGGAGAAGATCACGACCATCGCGACGAAGATCTACGGGGCTGACGGCGTGGACTTCACGGCGGACGCGGAGAAGGACCTGAAGCGGTTTCACGATTTGGGCAAGGACGACCTTCTGGTCTGCATGGCTAAGACCCAGTCGTCGATTTCTGACAACGCGAACTTGAAGGGCCGTCCGACCGGTTTCCGCGTGACGGTACGTGAGGTTCGTCTGTCGGCCGGCGCCGGGTTCTTGGTGGCCCTGTGCGGCGCGATTATGACGATGCCTGGTCTGCCGAAGCGTCCTGCGGCGTGCAATATCGACGTGGACGAGAACGGCGTCATTTCCGGTCTGTTCTAAACTCTTCTCTTCTCTCCAAACAGCTTCACTCTTCTGCACCAACTTACTTAAACATTCAGCCGCCCGATAACGAAAGTTATCGGGCGGCTCGCTTTTTATCGGCCCATCAGAGGACGCGACCTTGCGCGAAGCTGATGGGCTAAGATAAAATAAAGAAACTTCAGATTATTATCCTATTCCAGCGAAGACAGGAGAGCGTAACCATGCAGGACCTTAAAAAGCACTGCCGTCTGGCAATCGTTCAGGCCGAGCCGATTCTTTTTGACAAGGCCGCCTGTGTCGCGAAAGCCGTTCAGCTGATCGGCGAGGCGGCGGCGAAGGGCGCCGAGTTCATCGTCTTTCCCGAGCTGTTTATCCCCGGTTACCCGGTGGGCATGACCTTTGGCTTCACGGTGGGGAAACGGGACGAGGGCGGCCGGGAGGACTGGAAGCGCTACTACGACAACTCGGTCGTGACCGGCGGCGAAGAGACGCGGCTCCTGTCCGAGGCGGCCAAACGCGCCGGCGCGTACGTCAGCATCGGCTTTTCGGAGCGGGACGGCGTGAGCGGGACCCTGTACAACTCCAACATGATTTTCGGCCCCACCGGCGAGCTGCTTTCCCTGCACCGAAAGATCAAGCCGACTGGCTCCGAGCGGGTCGTCTGGGGCGACGGGAACAAGGGGTACTTCCCTGTCGTCGCCACGCCTTGGGGCCCTGTGGGCGTCCTGATCTGCTGGGAGACCTACATGCCGCTGGCGCGGGTAGCCCTCTACGAGAAGGGTGTCTCGATCTACATCTCAGCGAACACGAACGACAACGAGGAGTGGCAGTCGACGATCCGGCACGTGGCTATTGAGGGCCACTGCTACTTCATCAACGCCGACCTGCTGATCACGAAGGAGAGCTATCCGAAGGGCCTGCACGAGCCGGAGCGGGTCGCTTCCCTCGAACGGACTGTTTGCCGCGGCGGTAGCTCGGTAATCGACCCGTACGGGCACGTGGTTGCTGGGCCGGTCTGGGACAAAGAGGACATCATCATCGCGGACCTCGATATGGACGAGGTAGCCAAAAGCCGAATGGAATTTGACGCCTGCGGCCATTACTCCCGACCTGATATCTTCACGTTCCGGGCCGAAGAAAAATAGCGTTCATACGCGGCAGTCAAGAGAACTTGTTCAAGAGACAAGCCGGCGCGCCTCACGGCGTGCCGGCTTGAGTTTGTCTGCGATTAGCCGTCTTCTCAGACGACGTGCAGGTCGTACCCGGTTCGGCTCTGGAACGTTTCAAGCGTTTCGGCCAGCTGGCGCTCGGCCTCGGCGCCCAGCGGCAAAAACGGCAGGCGGAGCCGTCCTGACTTCCAGCCCAGCTTAGCCATGGCGCACTTGAGCCCCGGCACGCCCCACTTGGACGTGACGGCCCCGTTGAGCGGAATCAGCTCGCCCTGCATGCGCCGCGCATCCGGTATATCCCCCGACAGAGCACGCTCGGCCAGCTCGACGCAGTAGTCCGGCGCGATGTTGGCCACTGCGAGCGTTCCTCCCACTCCGCCGGCGAGCAGCGTGGGCATGAGAAACGACCCGCTGCCGGCGAACACGGCGAAACCCGGCCGGGCCTGATGGGCGACTTGGGCGATCTGGGCGATGACGCCGCCCGAGTCCTTGATCCCCGCCACGTTGGGGTGCTGAGACAGAGCCACGGTCACGGCCGGAGGAATGTTGACGCCCGAGTTGCCCGGCATGTTGTAGAGCATGACGGGAAGCGGCGAGGCGTCGGCGACGGCGGTCAGCCACGCGGTCAGCCCTGCCGGGGTGAGAGCGCCCTTGTAGTACGTGGGGCTCAGGACGAGTACGGCGTCGGCTCCGGCGTCGGCAGCCGCCTCGTTCAGCTCTTTTGTGACCGGCAGGCTTTCGCTGCCTGTGCCGGCGATCATCGCTTTTGAAGGGGCCAAATGCGCCCGAACGAACTTCATCAGGTCGATTTTCTCCCGCTGGGTCAGGGACGCGAACTCGCCGTTGCTACCCATGACGACAATTCCAGCCAGTTTCGTCCGTCCCAGCCGCTCCAAGTTGAACGCCAAACTCTCGTAGTCGATTTTGTCGTCATCGGTGAACGGCGTGACGATCGGCGCAAAAATCCCGCGAATTTCCTTCATGGTCTCCCCTCCTCTGGCCTTGCCGCCAGGTTCTGAACCGCTCGAGTTTCTTAATTCAGCATACCAGCTAAGCAATCATTGGTAAATCCAATGAATACTATTTATGATATGATCTATATAAATATCCATCTCTGAACGGGGGAATAAGGGTGCTTCTGACAGAAATCGAAACGTTTCTCGCCATCGCCGCGACGGGCAGCTTCCGCAAGGCCGGGGAAATGCTGAACGTCACCCAGTCGACCGTGAGCCTGAGGCTCAAGCGGCTGGAAAGCGAGCTGGGCTATTTGATGATCGACCGCCGTCGGGGGGACAAGCAGGTGCGTCTCACGCCGGCCGGAGACGGGTTCCTTCGGGCCGCCGAGCAGATTAAAACGGCCCTACAGTCGGTGACGACCGGCCGGGAGGCCGACTCAAAGCTGCGAATCGGGGCCGTTGACAGCGTGAACGTCTATCTGTTGGCCGGGCTGTTCGAGTCGGTTCGGCAGAACGAGCCGAGCATTCACTTGGAAGTGGGGACTCACCAGAGCTGGCAGGTCTACGAGCTGATCGAGCGGAACGAGTTGGATCTCGGCTTCGTCCTGACGGCCCGCCCGTCGGTTCAGGTGACCGCAACGCCGCTGTTTTACGAGAACCTGTCGGTCATGCGGATCCGGCGAGACGACTGGCCGGAGGCAGTTTCTGCCGACGAGCTGGACCCAAAGGGCGAACTGCCCATCCTCTGGGGCGACCGCGTGGCGCTGTGGCACGACCAGATTTGGGATCCGACGGTATCGCCGCTCTGCCGTCCCGACACGGTGGCGCTCGTCCGTCGCCTGCTGGTTTCTCCCGACCAGTGGTGCCTCGTCCCCCAGTCCGTCCGCGCCGCGCTGGAAGGCGAGTTCTCGTTCCAGCAGCTGGCCGAGCGGCCGCCGCAGCGAATCTGCTACCGGCTTGAGCCCCGTCATCCCCGGCCCAGCGCCGTGAAGGCTCTGGCGGTCGTCCGGGAGCTGAGCGATCAGCTGGCCCAGTCGTACCAGGCGGACGGCTCCATCAGTTAAAAAAAGGCCGGCCCCAAACGGGCCGGCCTTTTTCAGTTCCTCGCAGAAACTTGTTACTTGACGGCGAGAGGCTTTTCAGAGCCCCAGAGACCGTGGATATTGCAGTACGAAAGGGCCATCAGCGTGCCGCTCGTCTTGAGCTTGAGGGTCACAGATCCTTTCGGCTCGCAGAGCGACGGGCCTTCGTCCGCGCCCTTCGGCGATTCAGCGTGAGCGACGTAGTGGAAGTCCGCCAGCTCGATCGGATTTTTTGCCCCGTCGGGCAGGAAGAACAGCTTCATCCAGCTGATGTGGTGAGCCGTCGTGTTGGGGTGAGCGATCTCCTTCCCCACTGACAGGCAGACTTCAAACGCCTCGCCGGCCGCGACGGTTTCAGGAGCGTCGATGACAGGAACGTGCTTTTCGCCTTTCCAGTCGCCAGTCTGAATCAATTCGCCAAGTTTCATATCGATTACCTCCTCCAGTGGTGGTATATCTTGTATTATGACGGCCGCGAGGCCGTTTCGCAAGGAAAATCAGTCAAGGAGGATTACCCGTTAAATGACTTACTGGGAAGTCCGCGCGTCGGCGACAGGCCGGTGGGACAGCAATATTCGCGTCGTGGCCTCTATTCTCCCGGTGCGGGACGTCGCCGAGGCGCGCCGCAGAGGCGCGACAGAGGAAAAGTTCTGGCAGGAAGCCGACGAAAAAGCCCGCCGAGTAGCCAGCCGCGCCGGCCTGCCTTCGCAGGCCGCCAGCCAACTGATTCGACGGGCCAAGAGCAACCCCTGTTTGGAAACTTTTTTGCTGATCGTCTATTAGGCCAGCGCGCGCAGGCGCTCCCACAGCTCTTTCTGCTGGGGCGTCAGGCTCTGCGGCGTGGTGATCTCCACCCGGGCGAACAGGTCGCCTGACAGGCTCTCCTCCCGCAGGGGAAGGCCGCGCCCTTTCAGCCGAAGCCGCATGCCGCCCCTCGTGCCGGCCGGAATTTTTACGGTCACAGATCCGTCCACGGTAGGAACCTTCGCCGTGCCGCCCAAAGCGGCGTCCCACGGGGCCACAGGGACTTTCACCTCTAAGTCCCAGCCCTGAACGGCGAAGACCGGGTCAGTCCGGAACCTCACAGTGACGAACAGATCACCGTTCGGCCCACCGCCCAAGCCGGGCGAGCCCTGGCCGCGAAGCCGAAGCCGCGTGCCGTCGCTGAGCCCCCGGGGCAGGTTGACCTCGATCTCCCGACTGCCCCGCTCGTCCCGAAGCGTCAAGGTCTTTCGCATCGGCGCGTGAAACGCCTCGCGGATCGACAGCTCGATCGACGCTTCCACGTCGCTTCCGCGCCGCCCCGCCGACGAGTGGAACGTCCGGCCGCCGCCGCCAAAACCGCCGAATATCGTCCTGAAGAACTCGCTGAAGTCCCCGGCGTCGCCGAAGTCCACCCGCGTTCCGCCGGGGAAACCGCCGAACCCACCGGCCCCCTGAGAGGCGCTCTGCCAGTCCGGCCCCAGCTGGTCGTAGGTCGCCCGCTTCTGCGGGTCGTTCAGCACCTCGTAGGCCTCGTTAATGTCCTTGTAGCGGGCTTCCGCGTCCGGCGCCTTGTTCACGTCCGGATGGTACTTTTTCGCCAGCTTCCGATACGCCGACTTGATCGCCGCCCCGTCGGCCGTGCGCTCGACGCCGAGTATTTTGTAATAATCCTTGTACGAAGCCGTCACGGCCCATCACCTCTTATTTAACTAATACTGACCTATGATACTGTGACCCTATTCGGCTGTGCAACGCCATTCTACCGATCTATTCGGACGGGCGCGAGTTTTCCAGCTGTCTGAGCCGCCGGAGCTCGGGGACGATCATCAGCGTCGTGGCCGCCGTGGCCGCCAGGTCGGCCACCGGCATGGTGTACAGGAGCCCGTCAAACCCCCAAGCCAGAGGCAGCAGCAGAATTGCCGGCACCATGAACAGAATCCGCTGAACCAGCGTGAGCACGATCGACCGACCGGGCCGTCCGGTCGCCTGAAAATAGAGACCCGAGACGATCTGATAGCCCACGATCGGCATGGTGAACAGGTACACCCGGAAGCACCGGCGGGCGAACTGGAAGTACAGGTCGCTCCCCCGGCCGAAAAGTTCCATCACCTGATCGGGCCAAAGCTGGAAGACGCTCCAGCCGAGGACGCAGACGACTGTGGCAGTCCAAACTGACAGGCCGTAGGTTCGGCGAACCCGGCCCATGTTCCCGGCCCCGTAGTTGAACCCCAAGATCGGCTGAGCGCCAATGCTGATACCGATCAAAACGGCGATGAGGATCTGATTGACCTTCATCACGATGCCCATGACCGACAGCGGGATATCCGAGCCGTAGGGTGACTGAGTTCCCCAGCTGACCAACGCGTTGTTCATGCAGATTTGGACGATAATGAAGGTGACGTTGTTCAGCAGGCTGGACGCGCCCAAGGACAAAATTCGACTCATCACCTGCCGCTGAATCCTGAAGTGGTGCCGCTGCAGGGTGATCGAGTTGAACCGAAACGCGTACGCCACGGTCATGAAAAACGAGACCATCTGGCTGATGACCGTAGCGGCCGCGGCGCCGGCCACTCCCATGCCGAGCCCCCAGTCAAAGATGAAAATCGGGTCTAACGCCACGTTCAGCAGCGCGCCGGTCAGAGACGACCACATGGCCCAGCGGGGGCTGCCGTCGGCCCGAATGAGGTTGACCAGCCCGAGGGTAACCATGACGAACGGCGTGCCGATGAGGCAGATGGCGCCGTAGCTTTGAGCGTAAGGAAGAACCGTCGGCGTCGCGCCGAACAGCTTCAGCATCGGCGTGAGAAAGACCCATGAAAAGACTGCTAAGACCGAGCCGAGGACGCTTTCAACCGCCAGCGAGTTGCCCACGAAAAAGGCCGCCTCTTCCGGCTGGCGCCGCCCCAGCGACAGGCTGAAGTTGGAGCAGCTCCCGTTGCCCAACAAAAGCGCCAAGGCCATGGTAATTGCGACCAACGGGAACGACACGTTGGTCGCCGCGTTGCCCAGATACCCCACTCCCCAGCCGATAAAAATCTGATCCACAATGTTGTAAACCGAGTTGACGACCAGCGACACCACCGCCGGCGCGCCAAACTCCCGCAAGAGCTTTCCCAGCGGGGCAGTTCCCAGCCGAGACAGATCGTTTCGCGCCATACATCACCATTCCTCTCATATGGAATACTTTGTAGCATACTTTTTTACCTCTGCGCAACCGAAAGTCAGCCAAAATCGACCGTAAGGAAATATTCTGGCACGGAAGAAACCGATCGCCTATAATAGGGACAAAACTTCCCTGAAAGGAGCGTCGTTCGGCTGTGAAGACCCTGTCATTTCTTCAGCCGCTGGCCCAGACGGCCAAGAGCGTTCTCCCTCTGGTTGCCGTCCTTCTCGTCATTCAAGTCGTGGTGCTCAAGAAGCCCTTGGCCGACGTGAAAAGCTTTCTCATCGGCTTGGCCTACACGGTCGTCGGGCTTCACTTTTTCCTCGTCGGCGCGAACCTGTGCCTGCTCCCGCTGGGCGACACGGTGGGACGGAACCTGTACGTCCTGAATCACCGGTGGCTCATCGTCCTCGTCGGCGTCGTGCTGGGCTACTTCGGCACGCTGGTCGAGCCGGCCCTGCGGACTCTGGCACTGCAGGTGGAAGAGCTCTCGGTCGGCGTCATCTCCCGCCGGCTCCTGATCAACGGTGTGGCGATCGGCTTCGGCCTAGGCATGGGGCTCGGGCTGTGGCGGCTGATGAGCGGCGTTTCCTACATCAAGGTGCTGCTGCCGCTCCTTGCGACCGTTGGCCTCTTCGCCTGCATCACCCCTCAGCCGTTCGCCGCCGTGGCGCTTGACGCGGCCAGCGCCACCACCGGGCCGGTGAACATACCGGTGAACATGGCCATCGCCCTCGGCCTGGCAGGCTCCATCGCGGGGGTCGACCCCCTGCTCGCCGGCTTTGGGCTGGTAGGGCTGACGTCGCTCGGCTCAATGATCGCCACAATGGTCCTTTCCATCGCAGCTCGGCTGTGACGCTTGAAGGAGGAAATAGAATGGAACTTTTAGTCATCATCGTTGAACGGGGCAAGGCCGACACGGTCGTCCAGGCCGCCAACGCCGCCGGAGCCTTCGGCGCCACCACGCTTTACGGACGCGGCGCGCCCTCGTCGGAGATACGAAAATTTCTCAGCTTCTCCATCGAGTCGTCGAAAGAGCTGATCTTCATGCTGATTACCCCGCAGAACAGCGACGCCATCATCAAGGCGGTCACGGAAGCCGGACAGCTCAATTCTCCCGGCCGAGGCATCGCGTTCACCGTGCCGGTAAATCAGGTCGTCGGCCTGAGCCGAATCACAGCGCCACAAAACTGACGCCGAAAAAACGAAGCGGCCCGGACTCCTTCGAGTCCGGGCCGCTGATTTTTTCTTCGCCGATCAATCGTCGTCCGACCGGCCGCCGGAGACGGCGACCAGCCCTAAAATACCGCAGAACGCCAGAATCGCCCCAAACGGGTGCCAGCCCTGCAAAAGCCACAGGACCAGAGCCAACCCCAAAAGAGCCGAGCCGATTTTTCCCAAAAGGGACAGCAGGCGAACCGTCCGGGACGGTGGTTCCAGCTCCTCCGGCTCCTCGCCGTCGGGAGACTTGACCGATATCACCGGCTCGCGCCGATGAAGCGGCAGAGGGCGAACCGGTCTGCCTTCTTCCGTCTCTCTCTCAAACAGGATCGGCCTCATCTCTCCGCGCCTTCCGCTTCCTTCGCGACCGGCGCCGCCCTGCCGCCGGTCAGTTTCAGCAGGTCGCTTGGCGCGATGATCATCTGAACGCCCCGACGGCCCGCGCTCACGGCGATCGTCGGCAAAGCGAGCGCCCGCTCGTCCAAGAAGAACTGGTGTGCCCGCTTGATTCCCAGCGGCGAACAGCCGCCCCGCTGGTACCCGGTCAGGCTGAACAGGTCCTTGAGCGGGACCATCTCGACTCGGCCGTACCCGGCCGCCCGAGCCAGCGCCTTCAAGTCCACCTCGCAGTCCGCCGGTATGGACGCCACGACCAGATTCGCCTTCCGACCGTCTCCCAACAGAGCCAGCGTCTTGTACACCCGATTCAGCTCAATGCCCAGGACGCTGGACGCGTGAACAGCGCTCAAGTCGCTCTCGTCCACCGGATACGTCACGACTTCCACCGAAACGCCGGCCTTTTGAGCCATACGAACGGCGTTCGTCATCTCCTGAGCCATGTTCTCACCTCCGCGGGTCGCTTTTCGTATTGTAGCAGAAAACCCGTTGGCCCCAGCAAAAATAAACGCAAGTTTCACTTGACAGATCGACGAAACTTAATTATCATCAGTTCATCAAAAACAAATTGACTGAACGGAGGTTTCATCATGAAAAAACTGATTTGTACCGCAGCGCTTCTGGCGGCTTTGGCGGGCGGGGCATTCGCCGCGCCGGTTCTGAAAGTGGGGACGGAAAGCACCTACCCGCCCTACGAGTTTATCGGTCCGTCGGGAAAACTGGAGGGTTTTGACGTCGAACTGGCAGAAGCGGTCGCCGCCAAGCTGGGAATGGAAGTTCAGTGGCAGGACATGGCCTTCGACGCGCTGATTCCAGCCCTGCTGACGAAAAAGATTGACATGATCGCGGCGGGCATGAGCGCCACAGAGGAGCGGGCCAAGCGGGTGGCGTTTTCGATTCCCTACGAGGAGTCGGTCAGCGCCTTCATCACCCGGCCTGACGGGCCGAAGAGCATTGAAGAGCTGAAGGGGAAAATCGTCACAGTTCAGCTGGGAACGATTCAGGACACCTTCGCCGACTCGATGGAAGGCGTGACGGTGAAGAAGTTCCAGAAGTACGACGACTGCGTGAGGGAAGTGGTCCTCGGCCGGGCCGACGCCTCGCTGATGGACGTGCCAGTCGCCAAGGACTACGTGAAAAGCGAGCAGTTCGGCGGCAAGATCGCCCTGTTCGAGCAGAAGATCTCCACTGGCGACAAGGCGCTGGCCATGTCCAAGGACGCGCCCGAGCTGAAGGAAAAGGTCGACGCCGCCCTGAAAGCCATGGAAGCCGACGGGTTTCTGCAGGCCCTGAAGGACAAGTGGTTCAAGTAACCAACCGTAAGCCGTACCTCTGCCCGCCGCGTCAGCGGCGGGTTTTTCTTTTGTCCGCTTGTCTGTTAGTGCTATCATGAAAAAAGAATTTCCTCTTTCACGCCAGCGGCGCGGCCTCTGCCGCGCCAAAACAGGACACAAAGGAGACGCGACCAAAGTGAAACGCAGCGACGCCCCAGCCCCTCTGCTGATAAAGAACGCCGACCTGTACGACCCGGCCCCTCAAGGGATCACGAGCCTGTTGATTTTAGGCGGGCGCATTGCCCAAATCTGCCCGGACTTGGACGAGCGGTCCATTCGGTCGGTCCTGCCCGATCTGGTCGTCATGGACGTATCAGGCGCGCGGACCCTTCCGGGGCTGATTGACGGGCATAACCACTTTGCCGGCGCCGGCGGCGAGGGCGGTTTTCAGTTCCGCACGCCGCCGGCCCAGCTGACCGACTTCACCCGGTCGGGCATCACGACCGCCGTCGGGCTTCTTGGAACGGACGGATACAACCGAAGCCTCGAAGACCTGCTGGCGAAAAGCCGGGCGCTGGACGCCGAAGGGCTTTCGACGTGGATATTCACCGGCTCGTATCAGCTGCCCGGGCCGAACCTGTGCGGCTCGACGGCTCGGGACATCTGTCTCATCGACAAGGTCATCGGCTGCAAAATCGCCCTGTCGGACCACCGATCGTCCCACCCGTCGGCCGAAGCGCTGCGGAGCCTCGTCTCGTCGGTCCGAGTCTCCGCCATGCTGGCGGGCAAGCGCGGCGTCGTCTGCGTCCACATGGGCAGCGAGGAAACCGGCCTTGAGCCGCTGCGAGAGGCGCTGCGAGGCACCGACGTGCCGAAAACCCAATTTTTGCCCACCCACGTGGGCCGATGCGAGGACCTGACCCGCGACGCGGTCCGCTGGGTGCGCGAAGGCGGCGCCGCGGACATCACCGCCTCAGACGAGGCCGCGTCCCGATTCGGCCAGTTCGTCGCCGCCGGAGCTGACGTCAGCCGAGTGACGCTGACGTCCGACGGCAACGGCTCCATGCCGGTCTTCAACGAGGAGAAAGAGCTCGTCGGCATGGGCGTCGGCAGCCCGTCGTCCATTTTAAAGACCATCGGGGACATCGTCACAGGCGGCGTCGCTGACCTGACGACCGCCGTCTCGCTGGCGACGAAAAACCCGGCGGCCCTGCTCGGCCTGCCCGGCAAGGGAAGCCTAAAACCGGGCTTTGACGCCGACTGCCTCGTCCTGAACGACGACTGGACGGTTCGATCGGTGGTCGCCCGAGGCGTTCCTGCGGTTTGGGACGGAAAAATCCTCGTCAAGGGAACGTACGAGCGCTGAACGAAAAAATCCCAGTCAGCCCAACCGAGACGAACGAAAGGAGAACATCATGAGGGAACCGGCCGCCGTCCCAATCGCCCAGCTTATTGACGAACTCGCCAAAACGGTCAACGGGTTTAAAGACATCGAAAAAGCGGCCCAACGGGACTGGAAAGCGCTTTCTCCCCAAACCGCCGTGAATTTTGCCAAAGAACTTTACCAGCCCGACGTTTGCCAAGTCAGAACCTACGGCGTTTTCTCCTAGGATACTCGGCCTCAGACGACGCCTTACAATTTATGAAAGAGGTCGTCTCAAACGTCGGCGACTGGCGAGTTCAGGAAATTCTAGCAAAAGCGTTCGACGAGTTTTGCAAACCCCGCGGATATGAAAACTCTTTGCCCGTCATCGACATGTGGCTGAGCGACGAAAACCCGAACGTCAGACGGGCGGTCTCCGAGGGACTGCGAATCTGGACGGGCCGCCTTTTTTTAAAGAGCACCCGCAGGAGGCTGTTAAGAGGCTCGCGTCCCACAAGGAGGACCCGAGCGAATACGTTCGAAAGTCCGTCGGGAACGCGCTTCGGGACATCAGGGAAAAATACCCCGACCTAGTCCGCGACGAGCTCAGGACTTGGCGTCTCGAGACGAAAGAAATTAAACAAACCTACCGGCTCGCGAACGCGTTTCTCACGGAGCGAAAGCGCGGCGAAGAGACGCGTTAACGCTCCCCCGCCGGAGCCTCCCCAAAACCAACGCCCCTCTCTCCACGGGACTTAGCAGGACGAGCCATTTGAAAACGCCCAAAGAAAACAAATTTCAACAGTCCATTCGGACGTCCGTCGGGAACGCGCTCCGGGACATCAGGGAAAAATATCCCGACCTGATCCGCGACGAGCTCAAGACTTGGCGGCTTGAGGGGAAAGAAATTAAACAAACCTACCGGCTCGCGAACGCGTTTCTCGCCCGCTGAGGCAGCGCAAATTCCTTTTGAACCTTCTGTTCCTGCCGCGCTTTTCCAGCCGCCGATTCCACAAAATTTTTCCTCTGTTGCGGGACATAAGAAAAAGTCAGGGCCGCCCAATGGGCGGCCCTGACTTTTTTCTGCGTTCACTAGAAGTCCATCGACGCGCTGTTGTCGCCGGAAGCGAAGGTCATCTTCTTGATGTTCATCTGGTCTTTCATCAGGTTGTAGAAGATCTCGATCAGGTTCTCGCAGGTAGCCACTTTCTTGACCACCACGAGGCGGCACTCCGGGTAGGACTTGGCCAGCGGCGTGTCAAACGCGACCCCGAGCGTCCTGTTCGTCTCAGCGCCGTTTCTGATGCCCTGCTCCTCGTACACCTTGAGAATGGCCGGCAGAAGCGGATCGTTTTCTTGCATGATCAGGGCGTGATCAAACGCTTTCAGGTAATCCCACGCGATGCGCTTCATGCTGTTGCAGGGATACACAAAACCCGTTCTCTTGTCCACGTCCCCTTCAACCTCGATGGTCAAAAGTCCCGAATGGCCGTGCAGGTACTGAGCTTCGCCCTCATAGTCCAAGAAACGGTGAGCGTACTGAATGCTGACTTTCGTGATTGAACGCATGATATGACCCCCTCGTTTTATTTTTTGCCCCCAGGCGGTTAGGCTTCGCCGTCAGAAGACTCCCCAGTTTGTGCCGCCCGGCAGCGCGGGCACAGGTAATTGATCCTCAGGTCGTAGGTCAGGTCGATGATGCCGGTCTGCCGGCGCAGGGACTCGGTCAGATCCGACAGCTTGATGTCCGAAAGCCGGCCGCACCGCCGGCAGACCAAATGGTCGTGCCGGACGATCCGGTCGTACCGGTCCGGCTGCCCCTCAACCGAGACCTTTCGGATCAGCTTTTGATCGCACAGCGATTTCAGGTTGTTGTACACCGTCGCCAGAACGATTTTGGGATTTTCCTTCTTCAGCTCCAGAAAAATCCCCTCCGCCGTGTAATGGTGATCCGGCCTGTTGACTAAGTCCAAAATCATCTTCGCGTAGGCTGGCATTTTTCACGCACCTATTTTAGAATTAATCTAATTTTAATACTCTCAGAATAGAAGTCACGTCCTCAAATTCTTCTGACCTTGACCGATAGGACTTTCAGTTCCTTCGGACCGCCGCTGAAACTTCATCGGCCCATCTGCCTTCGCTCAATCTGCCGCGGGAGGGGGCCAAACCGTTCCCGGCAAGGCAAAAGGAAGCCGGCCTCTTTCGAGGCCGGCTTCCTTGATTGCTCATTATTTTTCTGGGACTTCAAAGGTGAGGGTCGCTTTGTAGATGTATTCGTCAATCGGTTCGCCTTCAGCACCCTTCACAACCGCTTGGGTCTCGATGGCCCAGAAGCCGGGGCGCAGGGCGATGATGTGGCCTTCGCCCTTCAGATCCGTTCGGCCGTAGTACGCTTCGTCGCTGTCGTCTTCGGAGAAGCCGCCAAAACGGGCTTTGATCTCGGCAGTCTTGAGTCCCTTCCCGTCCAGAAGGACCTTGATCGGGAACGGTTTGCCGATTTCAAGCGTGCGGATATCAGCCATGGGGACGATTTCCAGCTTGTGACCGATCGGCTGCATCGTGAATGCCATGTCGCCGTCGCCGTTGACCAGGATGGTCTTTGCACCCATCGTGGACTGTTCGGTATAGGTGGCAGTTGGGTACTCGGCTTTGCCCTTCATCGCCCAGCCGTCAGGACCGTTGGACCAGATCGTCGGCTTGTAAACTACTGCCACGATCGAGCCGCCGGCAGGCGCTGCCGAGTCGAGCTTGTGCTCGTAGTTGGGCGTCTCAGAGCGCTTGAAGGCCTTCTCGCCCGAGGCGTCGAACAGTTTGACGTCGTCAAAGATCGACAGCCGAGGCGCGGGGATATCTTCCGGGTTCGGGAAGTGGTGGCCGTAGATCATGTTCGCCGTGATTCCCTTCTCACTCGGAACGGCCCGAAGCCACAGGTGGTGAGCCATGGCCGGAGCCGCAAGCAGAGACAAGCCACACAGAGCCGCGCAGGTAACGCTATGCAGTTTCATGAAAAACTCCTTTTTCGGAACTTCTTCCTCGAAGTTCCCCACTCCTGGGATATGCCCAGACGCCAGAAATACGCCGGTGCTTTACGCCGTTACTTCAGGTCAGTGACCTCGACCCAAAGTACTGCATCCTGTTCGACGTCGTGGCCGTCAACCTGGACGGTCGCCGCTTCGAGCGCCGCGAATCCCCACCAGCCGGCCTTGGGCAAAGCGTAGACGAACGTGCCGTTCGCGTCGGCCTTGATGGTCTGGGTGAAGAAAACTTCCTTGGCGTCCTCGATGGCAGCCTTCTTGACGAAGCAGTTCTTTTTCAGATCAGGAGCGTGGTTCAGGTACTCTACTTCGATTTCGGCGTTCGGAACGGGTTTGCCGTCGGCGGTGACAACGCCGACAAAGACGTTGCCCTTCCACAGGCCGTAGGGCTTGGCAAGCGGGAGAATCTCGACCGGCAGGCCGACCAGCGCGTCCCAATCGGTAGGCGTGCCGCCGACGTTGACGATCATCTTGGTGCACTGCTGCATCCACAGGTCTTCGCTGGGCTCATAGTACGGGGTCGGCACGAGGCCAAAGACGTAGTCGCCCATAGAGCGGCACTTGGCGTCGGCCGCGAAAGCGTCACCCTGATTGGTCAGGCTGGTCCACTTGATGGGCTTCAGGTCGCCCTTCAGGTCGGTCTTTTTCTCTTTGTGCACCACAAAGAACTCCTGAACGCCCATGTCCATCGTGTGTCCGGCCTCGAAGGGGTGGGTGAACACCAGTCGAACGGGAATCGTCGCGCCCTTTTCAAGGACGCTGGTCGGGGTATAGATCATCTGGAAGTGAGCCATCGCAGGGACGGCGCAGAGGACGAGCGCAGCAGCGGCGGCAAAGCCGGCAAATCTCTTCATCGGGTATAGCTCCCCTTTCAAATGTGTTCGGAAGAGGTCTTGCAAAAGCCGTTACTCGATATCCTTGCCGTCGACGATCACCTGATGGCCCGGGCCGGCGTTGAATTCCACTTCGTAGTCGCCTTCGGGCTTCTGGAACTCGTAGGTGCCCTGGTCGTCCAGCTTGGCGTCGATGAGAATTTTCTTCTGCCCGTCCCGAACGATCAGTTTAACGCCGGCAGCGGACGATCCGTCGGAGAACCCGCCCTCGCAGATGACCTTGTCGCCGTCAAGATAGCAGTTCAACAGCGCCGTGTGGGCAAACGCGGAAATGGACAGGCACAGCAGTCCGAGGGTCAGAAGCGCGATCAGTTTCTTTTTCAACTTGAATCATCCTTCCGTGCTGCAAGATACAGATTTCGCATGAAATCTGGTATTTCGTCCACCTGCCGCTCGCCGGCAGGAAGGCACCACAGTGAAAAATCAGTCTCCCGCCGCCGGTTCGGGCGAGTCCTTCCGAAGTTCAAGCAGCTGATTCTTGGGCTTGATCATTCCTAAAACAACCGTACAGATGGCGACAAAGACCGAGAAGACGATCACCATCTGGGGGCCGTTGAGGCCCAACGCCCGGCCGCCGCTGAAAATCAGCGAACCGAACAGCAGGCCAAGAACGGTTGGGAACAGAAGCGACAGGCCGACCCACCGCCACGACCCCGCCTCGACCTTAACCATGACGAGCGTCGCCAGACAGGGCGGATAGAGGGCCATGAAGATCATCAGAGCCAGAGCGTGAAGCGGCGTGTAGCCGTCCTCGCTCTGAAGTCCGTGGGCGATGCTGCCGTTCGGCGATTCGTCGGCGGGCTTGTACAGCAGTCCCAGCGTCGCGACGGTGCTTTCCTTGGCTGCCAAGGCGGACAGCAGCGACACGTTGACCTTCCAGTTGAACCCGGCGTACTTGGTCACCGGCTCCAAGAACTGGCCGATTCGGCCCAGAACGCTTCGATTAAGCACGTCGTCAGACAGGCGCTTTCTCGCCCGGCCGCGGGCGGCTAAAAACGCCCGCCACTCTTTGTTGACCTTGCGGACGTCCGGGTCTTTGCTCTTCGAGACGTCGTACAGGTCGGCGAAGTGCGTGGACGACGGCAGATAGTTCACCAAATTGCTCTTCGCGACGCCGGCGAAAATAGCCCGCTTGGTGCGGTCCATGGCGTCGATCAGCTCTTCCATGCCCTCGTCGGTGGCGACCAGCGGCGCGAACCGGGTGTCCGCGATGGCGCTCCGAAAGTCTTGAGCCGCCTTGTTCACATCCGCCTGGCAAGACTAAACGACGTCTTCCTGCGCGCCGGGGAACCGGGTCAGAAAGAATATGCCCACGGTCACAGCCGCGACGATCGTGCCGATCTTTTTGACGAAAATCAGCGTCCGCTCGACCGACCGAAGGACGACCCCCCGAAGGGTCGGGATGTGGTACGGCGGCAACTCCATGATGAACGGCGCCGACGGCTTGTTCTTCAGCACCGTCATGGTGAGCACTTTGGCCGCGCACAGCGCCATGAACAGGGTGATCGTGGAGATAAACACCATCATCGACGCGGAAATATCGGCGAAGAACGCGCCGATCAGCAGCGAGTACAGGGGCACCTTGGCCAGACAGTTCATCATCGGCACGACGAGAATCGTGGCCAGCCGGGCTTTTTCGTCGGCGATGACCCGGGTCGCCATGACGCCGGGAACCGCGCAGCCGCCGACGAAGACGCCGCCCAGAATCAGCGGCAGGGTCGACTGGCCCTGCAGGCCAAACCGGCGAAGCGCCCGGTCGAGAATGAACGCGATTCGGGGCATATAGCCCAAGTCTTCCAAGACGGCGATGCAGGCAAAAAGCACGAGGAAGATCGGCACGTAGTTCAGCACCGCGTTCAAGGCGATGACGACGCTCATGCCCAAATCCCTCAGGAGTCCGTCGGTCAAAAGGCCGCCCTTGGGAAGGATCATTGTGGCGTACAGCTCGATCCGCCGCAGGACCGGCCCAAAGTACTCGGTAAGCTTGTAGCCCCGGTTGATGGACAAGTAATACAGCAGGTAGAACACGCCGAGCAGGATAATCGGCCCGAAGACCCGGTGAACCACAATCCTGTCCGCTCGGTCGGTCATCGACGGCCCGATTCGGCTCTTGGACTGAATCTGATTCAGCACGGCCGAAACGGCGGTGTGCCGCCTCAGGCCGACTTCCGCCGCCGAAGTGTCGCCGATTTCTTCAAAAAACTTTTTCTTGTGCTTCTCCGCCGCCTCAAGAATCCCCGGCCCGGCGGGCGTCGCCTTCAGGATGTCCTCCACTTGGGAGTCGTTCTCGAGAAGTTTGACCGCTCCCCAGCGGGGCGGGAACGCTAGGCCCGAAACGCCTTCTATCGCCTTGGTCAGCTCTTCCACGGCCTCGGACAAGTCGCCGTAGTCCAGCGGCTTCATGTCCGACTTCTTCCAGCTTTTGGCCTTGATCGCTTCCAGAAGTTCGGCCTTGCCCCTGAGCTTGTTTCCCACCGTTCTCACGGCCGGGACGCCCAGCAGCTCGGACAGTTTGCCGGCGTCGATCTTCAGCCCCCGGCCTTCGGCCACGTCGGCCATGTTCAGAGCCAGAATGAGCGGCACGCCCATTTCGATGAGCTGAACCGTCAGGTACAGCCCCTGTTTCAGGTTGGAGCTGTCGAGCACGTTGACGACGAAGTCAGCTTCGCCGCTCAGCACGCTGTCGCGGGTAACCGTCTCTTCCAGCGAGTAGGACGTCATGCTGTACACGCCCGGCAGGTCGATAACCTGATAGGTCTCCCCGTCCAACTTGAACGCGCCCCTCTTCACGTCCACAGTCACGCCAGGGTAGTTCGCCACATGCTGCCGCGCGCCGGTCAGCATGTTGAACAGCGTCGATTTACCGCAGTTAGGCTGTCCGACTAAGCCGATGCATATCAAGACACCACCTCCAGCAGTCGGGCCTCCTCATGGCGAAGCGACACGTGCGCCCCGTCAAGGACAAATTCCACCGGGTCGACCAACGGCGCGTTGCGCAGAACTTCGACTACCGCCCCCCGAAAGAATCCCATGTCCATCAGCCGCTGGCCCACGACGCCAGCCGCGTTGGAACGGCGTATGCGCACCACGTTGCCCGGCCGAATCTCGTCGAGTGTCATTCCCCCTACCCCTTTCCGAAAAACAAAATTCTGGTTCTTATACCTCGTCCGCTAAGTTAGTAGTGCTGAACATTGTATCGTATAGAGTATGGGTCGTCAATTTGTACCGGCGGCGATCAGAAGTTCGACCGACAGACGCTGTCAGGTTTTACGTGGTATCCTTGTCCCACACAGCCGGGTTCTGCCGGCGAAGGGAGGCCCATTTTTCGTGCTTCAAGCGGTTCTTTTCGACTTTGATATGACGCTGATCGACAGCAGCGACGCCATGCTCAACAGCTTCCGCCTGCTGTCCGAGCGGTTCGGCTTTCCGCCGGTCACCCGGGAGAGGCTAATGGAGTTCATCGGCCTGCACGACGAAGCGTACTGGCGCGAGGCGATCGGCGGGATTTCTGAAGAAATACTCGACTACTACCGACAGGTCTGTCTGCCGAGCGAGCTGCCGCTGTTCCGCCCGCTGGACGGAACGGTCCAGTGCCTGAAAAACCTTCGGCGCCGCGGGCTCGCGACAGGCTGCGCGACGAACCGCCGAACCGGCGACGCCATTCTGCGCCAAACCGGCCTGTGGGATCTGATGGACTGTTCCATCGGCGCCGGCCAAGTGCCCAACCCCAAGCCGGCCCCGGACATGCTCCTTTTGGCTATGGAAAAGCTAGGCGCGTCTCCCGAATGCACCGTTTACGTCGGGGACACCGACCTTGACGTGGCCGCCGGTGTCGCCGCGGGCGTGAGGGTGGTCGCCCTGACGACGAGCACCGACGAGAAGACGCTGCACCGCGCCGGAGCTTGGCGGATCTGCGCCGCGCCGTCCGAGCTGGAAGGCCTGCTGGCCGGCGAAGGGTTGCTGGCTCCCGACGATGGGAACTGCCGACCGAACTAAACTGAGCACAAAAAAAGCAGCCGGACGGGCTTCCCGTCCGGCTGCTTCGCTTTTCGTTTACTCTTCCCATTCAACCGTCTCGTCAAACGGCTCTCTCGGGCTTTTAAACCCGTCGATCGGCTCTCCTGCCCCGTAGCCAAGCGCGACGCCGAGGATAAGCCGCCGCCCCTTTCCCCAGTTCAGGAAGTCTGAGACCGCCCCTTCGACGATCCGAACGTACCCGGCAATACAGCTGTCGAGTCCCAGTCCCTGAGCCGCCAGACAGAGGTGAGAGACAAAAAGTCCCGCGTCAACCAGTCCTCTGGGCAGGTCAGCCTCGTCGAGGGACACCAGCGCGACCGCCGGCGCGTCGAAAAAGACGATGCTGCGGCGGATCAGCTCGGCCGGCGAGACGCCCGCGGCTTCCATCGCCGGGGCAAACGCCTTCTGAAGCGACCGGCCGCCCCTCATCGACCGAAGGGAACCGGCAGACGCCCCGAAAGAGCCCGTCTTCCCGGACTCAAAGGCGGCGACCACGGCCGCCCGAAACGCTTCCAGCCGCGCGCCCTGCAGGACGGTAACCCGCCAAGGCTGGCCGTTTTTCGCCGACGGGGCCATGCAAGCAGGGCGAAGGACTTCTTCCAAAAGGGCGTGGGGAATCGGCTCGTTTTTGTAGCTTCTCGTCGAGCGCCGGGCCTTGATCGCCACGGAGACGGTCAGCTCGGTCATAACCTGGCGCCTCGGCCCTTGCTGCGGCCCATGGAACGGCCAACAAGCCGGTCCATCATCATCAGCTGGTCGTACTGCTCTGCCGTCAAGGCGCCGTCGGCCAGCACGGTTTCACGAATGGACGAGTCGTTCTCGTACGCCAACTTGGCCAGAGCGGCCACTTTTTCGTATCCCAGCACGGGAGTAAGCGCCGTCGCAACCATCAGGCTCTGCCCGACGAAACGGCTGATCTGCTTCTCGTTCGCCGTTATGCCGACGATGCAGCGCTCGGCAAAGCTCTGCATGCCGTCAGCCAGCAGCTGACAGCTGGACAGCACGTTGCGGGCCAACAGAGGCATGTAGGTGTTGAGCTCCAGCGCGCCCTGCGACGAAGCGATCGATACCGCCACGTCGTTGGCCATGATCTGAATGGCGATCTGGGTAATGGCCTCGCACTGGGTGGGGTTCACCTTGCCGGGCATAATCGAACTGCCCGGCTCGTTGGCCGGCAGCACCAGCTCGCCGAAACCACACCGCGGACCGGAGGCCAACAGCCGTACGTCGCAGGCGATCTTGAATACGTCAGCCGCCAGCGTCCGCACGACCCCGTGGAAGGCGCACAGCTCGCCACGGCTCGACAGGGCGTGAAACTTGTTCCGCTCCGACAGGATTCGAGTGCCTAAAAACTCGGTCAGTTCGGTAGCCACGAGCAGGCCGAAATTGGCCGGCGCGTTCAGCCCAGTTCCCACAGCCGTTCCGCCGAGCGCCAGCGGCCTAAGGAGCTCCAGCGACGTGGCGATCATTCCCAAGTCCCGACGGACCGACGCCGCCCAGCCGCCGATTTCCTGCCCTAGCGTCACCGGCGTGGCGTCCTGCATGTGAGTCCGGCCGATTTTTATCAGCCGAGAGTACCGTCTCGCCTTGGACTCCAGCCGTTTGGCTAAGTTCTCTCCCGCCGGGAGCAGTCGGCGCTCCGCCAGCAGGAGCGATGCCAGATGAACGGCCGACGGGAAAACGTCGTTCGTGCTCTGGGATCGGTTCACGTGGTCGTTCGGGTGAACAGGACGTCCGATGGCGTCGGACGCGACGCGGGCTATCACCTCGTTGACGTTCATGTTGGTCTGAGTGCCGCTGCCAGTCTGCCAGACCTGCAGCGGGAAGTCTTCCCACGGCGTGTTCTCGTACAGCCGAAGGGCCGCGGACGCCACCGCGTCAGCGATATCCTGAGGCACCAGCCCGAACTGCCGGTTGATCTTGGCGCAGGCCGCCTTGATTATCAGAAGCGCCTTGATAATTTCCCTCGGCATGCGGTCGGACTCGTTCCCTATCGGGAAGTTTTGAAGACTCCGCTGGGTCTGAGCCCCCCACAAGCGGTTCGCCGGCACTTCGACGGAACCGAGCGTATCGTGCTCCATCCGATATTCCATCGTCGTTCCTCCTTGAAAAACATTTCGCCCCCACCTGTCGGATAAATGCTTAAACGTGTATACTGAAATAACCATAAGAGACAGGGGGAAGTTCCGTGGACAAAACTCAAAAGACAGACGACGACCAGCTGATTCGCTTCGGCGTCGCCGTGCCGGAGAGCCTGCTGAAGCTCTTCGACAAGCGGTTTCACAAACAGGGCGTTCCTACCCGCTCAGAAGCCCTTCGGCAACTGATACGGGACTTTGTCACCGCCGACACGTGGCAGAGCGGACAGGGTGAAGTGTACGGAAGCATCACCATCACGTACAATCACAACACCCGCGAGGCTGGGACTAAAATGACCGAGATCCAGCACCACTACAAAGACGTTATCCTCTGCACCACCCACATTCACGCCAACGAACGGGGCTGCTTGGAGGTCATCATGCTGCGGGGGCCGGTTCCTCGAGTCAAAAAGCTCATCGAAGAGATGCGCTCCCTCAAGGCCATTCTGAGTTTAACTCCCGTCGTCCGGGCCCTCGTTTAAGCAACTGCTTCATTGTGTTCTGCCGCCGTCGGAGCGTCAAGCGAAAAGCTTCCCGTTCCATTCGGGAAAACAGCTGGACTTGTCCCCAGCATCATAGCTGAGTAAGAACTCTAATAAGAGGCCCAGCCCCGCTTCCGCGGGGCCGGGCCTTTAACATTTCAGACAAATTTTAATAGGCGCGCAGCCGCTCGTCCGATCATTCGCAAGGCGCGCCGGCGGCAGCCAGCTCGCACAGCAGCGCCGTTCCCAGAGGCAGACACGACTCGTCGAGCCGGAAACGAGAGCTGTGAAGCCCCGCGGCGTCCGTTTCGCCTGGATGACGGCAGCCTAAGTGGGCGTAACAGCTTGGCAGAGCCTGACAGAAGTAGGCGAAGTCGTCGCAGGTCATCGACGGCTCCGGCGGTGTCACGGACTGAACCCCGCAGCGGCGGGCCACCGCCTGAACCAGCTGAACGGCCCGAGGGTCGTTGATCACCGCTGGATAGCTTTCGACGAACGAGACGGCCGCGCTGGCTCCGCATGAATTGGCGGTGTACTCGGCGACCCGGCGAACCGCCTCTTTCGCCCGAACCCGGCCGTCCCGCGACAGGGTGCGAATGATCCCGTCAAATCGAGCGTCCTCGGGAATGACGTTGCCGGCGCTTCCGGCGTGGAAGCTGCCAACCGTGACGACAACGCCGTCAGACGGCCGGCTCGTCCGGCTGACGACGGTCTGCAGCGCGTCGACGGCTCGACAGGCCGCCACGACCGGGTCAACTGCCAAGTGAGGCGACGCGCCATGGCCGCCTCGGCCGGAAATAGTCACCGAAAAGGTATCCGACGAGGCCAGCACGGCGCCGCTAGCGGCGCCGACGATGCCGACGTCCAGCCAAGGCGCCACGTGCAGGGCAAACGCCATGCCGGCGCGGCCCGCCGCCCCCGCGTCGATCATCGGCTTGGCCCCGCCGGTCGTCTCCTCGGCAGGCTGAAAGCAAACCGTCAGCGGACCGGGAAGCTTCCGCCCCTTCAGCAGTTTTAAAGCGCCCAGCGCCATGGTCACGTGGGCGTCGTGCCCGCAGGCGTGCATCTGCCCGGGAATTTGGGACGACCACGGCAGGCCTGTGGCCTCAGTAACCGGCAGGGCGTCCATATCGGCCCGCAGGACGATTCCAGCCCCGCCGCCGCCCGGCAGGAACGCGACAAGCCCGCCGGCGCACTCGCGCAGCGGCACGCCTATTTCGGCCGCGACGGCTTCTATTCGAGCTTTCGTCTGGGGCAGATGACGGTCCAACTCAGGCGTCCGATGAAACGCCCGGTACGTTTCGGACAGCCATTTGCCGATTGACCGGACCAGTTCGCTGTACTCCATCCTTCTCCCTCACAGCCGCCCCAGCGGTATGGAATATTTGCCAGAAAAAACGGGACCGCCGAACGGCCGGCGGTCCTTTTAGGAATGAACAAATCTCTTAATGGCCCGCTTTCACGGCCTGGTCGACGTATCCTTTAAAGTCGACCGTCTGCGCGCTCAGCAGCGCGGAAGCGCCCATCAGCTTGACGACGGCCTTTAAGTCGATCGGCTGGTGAATTGCCGCGTCGGTGGCCAGCCAAAAGCGGCAGCCGCCGTCAATCGTTTCGACCCAAGCTCGGCCGCCGTCAGCGCACGAATTCCACTCGTTGGCGATCTTTTCGCCGTCGGCGACGGAAATTTTTTGGTCGTACCACCACGCAAGCCGAGCGTGCCCGGCCCGCACCTGAGCAAAGCCCCTCAGCCCGGGGGCAAAACAGAACGCCACGCCGGACTGGTCTCCTTTTTGTTCCAACTGAGCGTTCGGATCCACCGAACAGAGCGCGTTTTTCAGGTCGCTCAACTCTTCCGGCTGGGACGAGAACGGCACGGCACGGCAGGAGTCGCCCGTCGGCTCCGAAAGGGCTTCCTGAGATACCTGCGGTTTGCTTCCCGACTTCTCCTGCCCACTGCGGGGCGCGGCAGCCGAAAGATTGGCTGCTGCCAATCCCAGCATGAGAAGTGTCATTAGCAATTTTTTCACGCAGATCCCTCTTTTCGCCGCGAAACTCTTAACAACTTTCACTGACTTTTAAAGCAGATAATATACGTATCTCTTTTATTATATGTTTTTCGGCCCAAGAAGCAAGGTTTTCTTGAGCCGATGAATAGTCTTCGCTTCAAAAATCTTCTGAAAGCAAAAAGGGAAGCCGCGATGCGGCTTCCCTTCAGCTCGGTTGAGTTACGCCATTTCTCCCTTGATCTGATCGACCCAGCCGCTGATCCGATCAGCCGTCTGGTCAGACTGGTTGTTGTCGTCCAGCATGAGGCCAACGAACTTGCCGTCCTTCAGAGCCCGGCCGGTTCCCTCATAGCCGTCCGCCGGCCACGCGCCGATGAAGGCCGCGCCGGACGAAGCCAGCTGATCGTGGATTTCGGCGATGGCGTCGCCGAAGGTGTCGCTGTAGCCCACCTGATCGCCGCAGGCGAACAGGGCGATTTTTTTGCCGGACAGATTGCTGCTGGCGACTTTGGGCAGAAAATCGGCCCAGTCGTCCTGAAGATCTCCCAGCCCCCACGTGGAGCTGCCGAGAACCAGCACATCATAACCGTCAAAATCAGAAGCCTCAGCCTCCGCGACGTTCTTCACGTCGGCGCCGAGCTTTTCAGCGATCGTTTCCGCCGCTTCTTGGGTTACGCCAGTGGTGCTGCCGTAAAAGACTCCGATTTTCATACTCCCTACCTCCCGACATAAAGTTACCATGCACTAACATCATAGCACGTCGTCGGAAGAGGAACAAGGGATCGTTACTTTACTTTGTCCTTCCAAGCGCCGTAGCCTTCCTCGTCCATTTTGGACAGCGGGATAAAGCGGACCGCCGCGCTGTTGATGCAGTACCGCAGGCCGCCTTTATCCTTCGGGCCGTCCTCAAACACGTGGCCGAGGTGAAGGTCTCCGGCCCGGCTCCGCACTTCCGTCCGGATCATGCCGTGGGACGCGTCAACCCGCTCGTGAACGGCGCTCCCCTCTATCGGGGCCGAGAACGCAGGCCAGCCGCAGCCGGAGTCGAACTTGTCCCGGGACGAGAAGAGCGGCTCGCCGGTCGCGGCGTCCACGTAGATTCCCGGTTCGTCGGTCTTCCAGTATTCGTTGTCAAACGGAGCTTCCGTGCCGTTTTCAAGCATCACGTGAGCCGACAGGGGGCTCAATTTTTTGCGAAGTTCTTCGTCACTCGGCCGGACGTAGGCGCGCGTCTCCGGGACGGTCTTGGCCGCGTCTTCGATGAGCGAACGGGGGATATGGCAGTAGCCGCCGGGATTCTTTTTCAGGTAGTCCTGGTGGTAGTCCTCGGCCGGGAAGAAGTTCTCCAACGGCTTGAGCTCCACTGCCAGCGGCTGGCCGAGCTGCCGGGCCGCGGCGTCAAAGGCGAGCTGAATCTGGGGCCGGTCGGCCTCGTTTTCGTAGTACACGCCGGTTCGGTACTGGGTTCCCACGTCGCCGCCCTGACGGTTCACCGACGTGGGGTCGATGACCGACAGGAACAGCGAGACGAGCCGTTCCAAGCCGATGACCTGATCGTCGTATCGGGCTCTGACGGTTTCAGCGTGACCGGTCAGCCCGGTGCAGACCTCCTGATAGCTGGGCGCCTTGTTCAGGCCGTTGGCATAACCGACCTCTGTATCCACCACGCCGGGGAGATTTGACAGGTACGCTTCAAGTCCCCAAAAACAGCCTCCGGCAAGATAAATCGTCTTCACTTCTGCGTTTGCCATGGTCGCACCTCCTAAAATAGCGAGCGTTAAAACCGTTTTTGCTAATCCTCTCATTGGGTCACCTCCGTGCAAATTATCAGATAAATTCATTGTATGGAGGGCCCCAACGATCCGCAACGAAGAATTGCGGGCCCTCCAGTAGGATATGCCCGCAATTCTCTCTTTTCTGTTAATTTGTCCTTCTCTGTCTCACGGTCAGTCAAAGTTCTCTTCGATCAGCGGGTTGCCGCAGAGTTCGACAACCTTCAGCAGGTCAGGACAGCTGATCCACAGCGTGGCGGTGTTCTCGCACGGGTGAATACCCAGCCGCTTTTCGCCGAGAAGCCCTTTATCCAACACAACAATGACCTGATGGGACGCGTCGTTTAAAATTCCCAGCGGCGTGACCGCCCCTTGGGTCAGCCCTAAGTACTTCATCAGCCGCTCGGCCGACGCAAAACTGAGGCGAGACGCGTTCAGCTGGGCGGACAGCCGTTTCAGGTCGGCCCGCCGGTCCTCCCGCATGACGACTAAAAAGTGCTTCGTCCCCTTGCCGTCCCGAAGGAACAGGTTCTTGCAGACCGTTCCCAGCTTCGTCAGGCCTAAACGCTCCATCTCCTCGATGGTGAACACCGGCTCGTGTTCGGTCACCTCAAACGGGATTCCTTTTTCTTTCAGCCACGCTTCAACTTCGCCGCGCGTCATCTTCGTTTCTCCTTTCCAGCTTCAGGCCTTTGGGGCCCGACGGCGCTTTTTAATGAACGCCGGCACCAGCAGCAGGACGATCAGGGCCCAGAGGACCAGACTGACCGGCCGGTCGAAGAAAATCGCAAAAGACCCGCCGGAAATGGCCAGCGACTGGCCGAACCCGAGCTCGGCAATCGGGCCAAGGATCAGCCCAAGCACGATGGCTCCTAGGTCAAACCCGGCCCGCTTGAGGAAATACCCTGCCACGCCGAACGCCAGCATGAGCCCCACGTCGAACATGCTGTTCTGAATGGCATAGCTGCCCACGACGGACAGAACGGCGATCGCCGGAATGAGCACCGCGTTGGGCGCGGTGGCCACTCGGGCAAAAATTGGGGCGCAGTAGAGCCCCAGCACGAGAAAGACCACGTTGGCCAAGAACAGCGACAGGATAAACGCGTAGGTCACCCCGCCGAACCGGGTGAAGAGCTCCGGCCCAGGAATGAGGTTGTGAATCATCAGCCCGCCCATGAGAGCGGCCGCCACCGAGTTGCCGGGGATTCCCAGCGTGAGCAGGGGCACCAGCGACCCGCCGACACAGCCGTTGTTGGCGCTCTCCGATGCCGCGACGCCTTTGGGGTTCCCGGTGCCGAACGTCTCCGGCTCCTTGTCGATCTGCTTGGCCAAGTTGTAGGAGATGAACGCCGAAATCGTCGCGCCGGCTCCGGGCAGGATGCCGACGATGGTGCCGATCAGGCCGCCTCGGGCGATCGTTCCGCCCAGACCTTTGGGCAGTTTGGACCGCTTGAGCGAATTCGGATCGGCTTCCAGCTGCAGGATATGAGTCTCAGACGTGAGCTCCAGAATTTGGCTCACCGAGAACAGCCCGATGAGCGCGGGCATGAACGACACGCCCTCAAACAGCTCGATGAAGCCGCCGGAAAAACGAATGTACCCGTCAATTGGGTCGGTCCCTACCAGCGCGACCAGCAGCCCAAGACAGCCCGAAATAAGCCCCTTGAGCAGGTTGCCTGACGTGAGCGTGACGATGCTGGACAGGCCGAGGATCGCCAGCAGGAAGTACTCCGGCGGTCCGAACTCGAGCGCCACCCGGGCCAGAGGCGGCGCGACGAACAGTAGCGCGAGCGTGGAGATGATGCCGCCCCAGAAGCTGGCGACCGTCGCCACGGCAATGGCCTTGCCGCCCTCGCCCTTCCGGGTCATCGGGTAGCCGTCAAACGCCGTCGCCGCCGCCGCGGGCGTTCCGGGCGTGGAAAGCAGAACCGACGAAATCGCCCCGCCGTACATGCCGCCGGAGTACACACCGCCCATCAGGGCGAGGCCGACGACCGGGTCCATGCCGAACGTCACTGGTATCAGCAGGGCCACGGCCATTGTGGCGGTCAGGCCAGGAATCGCGCCGATGACGATGCCCGACGCCGTTCCGACGAAAATTGCCGCCAGGACCTTCCACTGCAGGAGGGTAAGACAGGCTTGCGTCAGCAGACTCAACATATCAGAACCCCCATATTCCCCGAGGGATCGGGACGACGAGGAAGCGCTCGAACACGCCCCAGATGACCAGCAGAAGGATCGCCGCTGACAGGAACAAGCTGACCGGCCGGCGGTACCCAAGCCCCCAGCCGAGGGCGATCACGTACAGTCCGCTGGACAGGTAAAAACCCAGCCAGTTCATAGCCGCCGCGTAGGCGACCGTAGCGACCAAAGCCAGCCAGAAGGGCCGCCGAGCCTTAATCCACCGAATCGGCTCAGCGTTGCGCCGGGAAAAGGCCGCGCTTCCCACCAAGACGGCGCACAGGACGCCCATCACGCAGGACAGGAACTTGACGTACCGAGCCGAGCGCGCGGCGCTTTGAGGGAACAAAGCGGCGGCCATGAATATGGCCGCCGCCAGAAGAATCCCCGCGGCTCCGCTCAGGATGTCGAGGGTTTTTTTATTCATTCGCCGTCTCCCTTACCAGGGGTTGACCTCGAATTGTCTGTCCGTCATCTTCTGCTGCTCGGCCAAGTACTCCGCGTAGGCAGCGTGATCCATGACGTTCAGCTGAAGCTGTCCTTCGGCGGCTTTCAGGAACTCAGGATCCTTCATGACCGCGGCAAATACCTCGTCCAGCTTCGCCTTGACCTCGTCGGACACGCCGGCGGGCGCGGCAAAACCGCGGGACGAGTCGGAGAAAATCCCGTCATACCCCTGCTCCAAAGCGGTGGGGACGTCAGGCAGCTCGGCAACCCGCGCCTTGGTCAGCACGGCTAGGGCGCGAAGGTCGCCCGACTTGATCTGAGCTTCCACCTGCGACACGTTCATGAACGACATATCGACGTGACCGCCCATGACGGTCGCTTTCGCGTCCGACGATCCCTTGGACGGCACGGGCGTCAGCTTGATGCCGCAGGATTCCTCGGTCATTCCCCGGGCGAAATCGTCGTCGCCGCCCGGGCCGGACGTTCCGGCAGTCAGGTGAGCGCCCTCGGCCTTCGCCGCCGCCACCATATCGGCCATGGTCTTGAAGGGACTGTTCGCCGGGACGACGAGAATGCCCGGGTCGGTCACCACGTTGGCGATCGCGTAGAAGCTGTCATTGGTGTACCCGGCCCGCTTGTCGGAGACGTGAGCGGTCAGGTGAGGCGTGTACAGACAGCCAATCGTGTAGCCGTCGGCTTTTGCTCTGGCAATCGCCTCAAAACCGATCTGCCCGCCAGCGCCTGGCTTGTTGACGATCACCATCGGCTGACCCAGCAGCGGTTCGGCGAACTTGGCCACGATGCGGGCCATCGTGTCGGTGCCGCCACCGGCGGTGGACGGGACGATGACTGAAATTGGCTTTTCCGGGTAGGCGGCCAAGGCCATAGCCGGCAGTGCAAGAGCGGTCAGGAGCCCTAAAGCGATGGAACGTTTTTTCATGCGTACGCACCCCTTTTTCGGGAAATTTTGGTATTAACGCCAAGTCTGTGACTTCACTTGCATGGGTTCATTTTACCTGAAAGGTTATCGTAACGAAAGGCTAACTTCTCCCCTTCTCCCTTCAACCGCGGCGAGCTCAATCTCGGCGGGATATTTTTCCCAAAGTAGTTTATCTGCGCGGACTGGGATCACCTTTTTACTTGATACCCACGGCCGGGCCGGTCGTCCATAATAAGGCTGAAAATGTCAGAAATCGCGAGGAGTGTGAACGCCATGGAAGCGGCAAACAAGACGACCTGTTCGATCACGGTGCTGGGCATGACCTGCGCCGGGTGCGTCAGAATCGTCGAGAAGAGTCTGATGCAGGTGGACGGGGTCAAGTTCGCGGCAGTCAACCTAGCCACGAGCACCGCGTTTGCCGTGCTGGACAAGCCGGTTCCGCTGGAAGTCCTCGAAGAAGCGATCCGCCGCGCGGGATATCAGACGTCCAGAGAGCGCCCGCTGGACGCGGAGCGAAAACGATATCAGGCCGCCCGTCGGAATATGGCCGTGGCCGTGATCGCGATGATCCCGCCGACCGTTCTCATGGGCTTTCACATGGCAGGCCACCACGTTCCATACGCCGTTTGGATTAACCTCGTCTGCGGCACGGCCGCCATTTTCGCCGCCGGCGCCGGCGTCCTAAAAAGCTCGTGGATCGCCCTGTCCCACGGACACGCCAACATGGACGTGCTGGTGGCCCTCAGCGCGTTGGCCGCGTGGCTGACCTGCGCCTTGGAAGCCGCCGGCTTTCATATTCCGTCGTTTGGAATGTTGGCGCCGATGATCGTGACCCTTCACTTGATCGGGCGGTACATCGAGTCCCGACTGAGGGACCGGGCGGCCCGGGAGATCCGCGCCCTGCTGACCATTCAATCCAAAGACGCCCGACTGGTCTCGGACGACGGCGTGACGACCACCGTGCCGATTGAGCTGCTTCAGCCCGAACAGGTCATTCGGGTCATGGCCGGTGAAAGGATCCCGGCGGACGGCCAAGTCCTAACCGGCACAGGATCCGTGGACGAGGCCATGCTCACCGGCGAGCCTATCCCCAGCGCCAAAAGCGCCGGCGACGACGTCACAGGCGGCAGCGTGCTCGTTTCCGGCCAGCTGGACGTTCAAGTCACCCACGTGGGCGAGGACAGTTTTCTGTCCCAGATCATCGCCATCATTCAGGAAGCGCAGGGGGCAAAAATCCCCATTCAGGCGTTCGCCGACCGGGTCACCGGCGCGTTTGTCCCTCTCGTCGCCGGGCTGGCCGTCATCGCCGGGGTTTTCTGGCTTCTCACCGGTGACCGGTTTTATTCGTTCCTTGACGCGGCGAGACAGTACCTGCCTTGGGTGACGTCACTTCGCAGCCCTGGCGATCTGGCGCTGTTCGCCTTTTTGTCCACTCTGCTGATCGCCTGTCCCTGCGCCCTCGGGCTGGCAACGCCCATGGCGCTGATTTCCGCTACCGGCGCGGCCAGCCGGCGGGGCGTCATTATCCGCAACGCCGAAGCGGTCCAGACGCTGGGGTCCGTTTCCGTCGCCGTTCTCGATAAGACCGGCACCCTCACGCTGGGACGCCCGGAAGTCGTCTGGCACAACCTGCCTGACGACGCGCTCAGCACTGTGGCGTCGATCGAGGCGGCGTCCAGCCACCCGCTCGCCAAGGCGATTTCGGCGCTGTGCCCGGACGTCCGGCCGGCGTCCGACGTATCCGAGGAAGCGGGCCAAGGCGTCTCCGCCCGAGTCGACGGCTGTCTGTGGGTCATCGGTCGGCTGATCAGCAAGCGGCTTCCTGAGGTTCAGGAACAGCTGGCGCTGGGACGGACGGTCGTTCAAGTCACCAAGGACGGCCAGCCGATCGGGTTGATCGCCCTGCAGGATCCTATTCGCCCAGGAGCGAAGGAAATGGTCTCCCGGCTGATCGACCAAGGCGTTCAGCCCGTGATGGCTACAGGCGACAACGACGCGGCCGCCGAGCGAGTCGCGCGGGCCGTGGGCATTTCTGAGTGGCTTTCGGAAGTTCGCCCGGAAGAGAAGCTCAAAATCGTCCGCCGCTATCAGTCCCAAGGGCACAAGGTCGTCATGTTGGGCGACGGAATCAACGACGCGGCAGGCCTCAAGGGCGCCGACGTGGGTATCGCGGTGGGAAGCGGCAGCGAGCTGGCAGTCGACAATGCCGACGCGGTGATCGTCCAGATGGACCAGCCCGCCCTGCCGGACGTTATCGCCGTTTCTCGGCTCAGCTTTCAGGTGATCCGACAGAACCTGTTCTGGGCGTTCGGGTACAACTTTGTCGCCCTTCCTCTGGCCATGGCTGCCCTGCTCCACCCGCTCATCGCCGAGGCCGCAATGACTTTAAGCTCCATTTCTGTCATCGCCAACAGCTCCCGAATCAACCGAAAATAACCGCTCAAAAACAGAGCGCCCGTCGCAGTTTCTGCGGCGGGCGCTTTTCTTCAGCCCTTCAAGTTCAACAGGGCCCAGCTGATTTTGACAACCAGCTTCTTAATCTTCGCTGGGGTCTTCGGCGCCACGAGCGGGCCGTGGCCGTCGTGAGGGAAAAAGAGGACCATTCGTCCGTCAGAGGCGTCGACGATTGAGCCTTCAGGGCAGGGCTCATAAAACCGAATGTCCCGGGCCAAATCCCACTCGCCCCGAGACGTCAGTCCCCCGAGCGGGCGCCAGATCATCCGCTCCTCTCCGAGAAGCGTCATCTGCAAGTCCACGAAGCGCCTGTGGCTTTCCAGCGGCGTCAAATCCGCTGGCCGGGTCAAAGGCTCCTCCACCGACACGAAAAGTCTTTCGCCGTCCAAAGGCCACTTGCCGACCGGCAGATCGGCGAGCGCCCTGACGGACGAAAAACGCTCGTCTTCCCACGGCCGCCGCAGAAAAGATACCGCTTGAACCAGCCCGGGGCCAAGAGCCTCGTAGAACCCAGCGTCGTCCAGATGACAGCAGATCATTCTCAACCCTCCCAGTTCTTTTCGTCCGTTTTATGCTATCACGAACGAAAGCCCTCGTCCCAGACGAAAAAAGAAAAAACTCCCCTCTTGCGCGTTCCAAATTCCCGTGCTATTATTCCTCATGTTAGAAGAAGCTAACAAGACGACCCTCTTCGCCTTGGTTTCTTCCGACTCTCCAGGAACGATCCGCAGCCTATGCGGAGCCTCGAAAGCAACAGCTGACAGCGGGAGCCCCCTCTCCTTTGGGCGCGTTAGTTCGGCAGGAACCCCTCTTCCTGCGTCGAGCCGTCCACCCCCCTCGCGGACGGTCCCTCTTCCCCCTCAAAGCTTTGCGACGCTTCGTCTGACGCGCCTCAGCCGGTCTGCTTCGAGCGTTCAGTTTCGTGAATTAGCCTCCCCGTTGGGGAGGCTTTTTCATTGGCCGGTTCGGAAAAACTTAGGCCGCCGCAGAAACCTGCGGCGGCCTAACTAAATAACTATATTACAGAACCGAAGGGAACACGAGCTGACCTAAAAAGACGGCGCACCAGTTGCCGATCACGTATCCCCAAACGCCCACGAGCATCGCCGGCAGGACGAGGTCGCTCCAGCCCTTGGAGATAGCCATCGCCGCAGCCGTGGTGGGGCCGCCGACTGTGGCGTTTGACGCGACGAGAAGCTCTTCCAAGTTGAACCGGAAAAGTTTTCCAAGCGCTAGGGTGACGAGCATGTTGCAGCACACCACAAAGGCGCAGAACACGAGAAGGATCGGGCTTTGGCGGATAATCGCCCCGATCGAGGCCGGCGCGCCGATGACGACGAGGAAAATATAAATTAAGAACGTGCCGATCTCGTTCGAACCCCGGCATTCGGCAAAATACTTGGGCGAACAGGTCACGGCAATCACGGTCAGCGTGGTGACGACAAAGTACTTGCTGCCAAAAATCGCGCGCACCACAGTCGGCAGCGACGCCATGCCTCCGACCCAGCTGGCCAGTTTGACGCTCACAGCCGCCAGCACGAAACCGGTTCCTACGACCTTGGCAATGTCCAACAGGGATATTTCCTTGCGTCCCCAGTACGCCGCCGCCCGATTGGCCGCCGCGTCCACCAACTCGTTGGCTTTCGTCTCGTAGGGGGTGGGGAAATGGCGCCGGAAAAAGGCGACCGTCGGAATGGCAAAAAGCACGAAGAAGTACAGCGTCATGTTCAGGTTATCCGCCACGATCGCCGCGTTCATCACGTTTTGGCTCACGTGGAACTGGTCGGCCATGGCGACGAAGTTGACCGTGCCGCCGATGTAGGAGCCGGTCATCATGCTGCCGATGGCCAGAGGCTCGGGCATTACCCGGCCCATCAGGGCAATCGCCAGCGTTGCCCCTAAACCGGTTCCAAACGCGGCTAAGTGAAACGCCAAGAACGTCCGGCCGCTCTCGCGCCAAATACGCCGCAGGTCGGCACCGAAGAGCATCATCGGGACGGCCAAAAGGACCACATACTCCCAAACAGCGTCGTACACCGGGCTGTCAGTGGGAATGACCCGCAGGTTTGACAGCACCAGCGCGCCCAACAGCGCGATAACCGCGCCGGACACCTTCGCGGCCCAGCGATATTTCTGCTCCAAGTAAATGCTCACGGCCGCCCAACCGACCAAGAGGGCCCACAGCGACCAAATGTCGTCGGGCCGAATCAGCGTGCTTTCCATACCAACATGCCCCCTGTGTTTTGTGCGAAAACTCTTTCCCTTATCTTCGGGTATTATACTCTCTCCGGCCGGCTCTCCCTTGGCGAACTTTCCTTGACGGGGCGGCCTTCCCGAGACTATAATTGCCCTATCTTCAGTGAGGAGCGATTTTTATGATCGTACGCTCATTCCAGCTGAATATGTCTTGGTGGTGGCGGAACTTCTAGTCCGCCGCCTTGTGCCGTTCTACCGCAAAGAGGGCCGCGCGGACTTGTCCGACGCGGCCTTTTCGTTTAAGACGAACGAGAGGGCCTTCTCCAGCAGGAGAGGCCCTCTTTTTTTGAAGGAGATGACCCGTCATGATTTTTTATCCGACCTGAAGGGACGCCGCTTCGCGCGCCCCTTGGAAATGAGTTCTCATGGAAAAACGTACCGAAGGAGGTTTTCAGATTGCAGTCTTCACAGAAAAGAGATTCTTTTAAAAGCCGAGCCGGGTTCATCTGGGCATGCGTCGGTTCAGCGGTCGGCATGGGCAATATCTGGCTGTTTCCGTACCGGGTCGGGCAGCTCGGCGGGGCGGCGTTCCTGATCCCGTATTTTATCGCCGTGGCCTTGCTGGGCTATTCGGGCGTCATCGAGGAAATGGCGTTCGGCCGGGCGATGAGGTCCGGGCCGATCGGAGCGTTCGAGAAGGTCATGAGCCGCCGAGGCCTGAAAGGCGGCGCCATTCTAGGCTATATCCCCGTCGTGGGCGCTTTAGGAATCGCCGTCGGGTACTCGGTAGTCGTCGGCTGGATCATCAAGTTCTTCGTCCAGTCCGCCTCAGGTCTCGTCACGTCAGCTCCCGACAGCGGCGCTTTCTTCGGCGCCGTCGCCGGACCGATGGGCAGTTTAGGCTGGCACACCGCCGCGATCCTCTTGACGCTCTTCGTCATGGCGGCCGGCGTGAGCAGGGGAATTGAACGGCTGAACAAGGCGATCATGCCGCTGTTTTTTCTCATGTTCGCCCTGTTGGCCCTCCGAGTGGCCTTTCTGCCGGGAGCCCTCGACGGGTACAAGTTCCTCGTCCACCCGGACTTTCAAGTCCTTTGGACGCCTAAGACGTGGGTCTACGCCCTCGGCCAGGCGTTCTTCTCCCTGTCCATTGCCGGCAGCGGCACGCTGGTCTACGGCAGCTATCTGAAAGACGACGTCGATATCGTCTCGTCCGCCAAATCTGTGGCGTTCTTCGACACAGTCGCCGCCCTGCTGGCAGCGGTCGTCATTCTTCCCGCCACGTTCGCCCATCAGGTCGCTCCGACGGCCGGACCGCCGCTCATGTTCATCGTGATGCCAGAAATTTTCAAAGGGATTCCCGCCAGCGCGCTCTTCTGCACCATATTCTTTTTCGCCGCCCTCTGCGCCGGCCTGACGTCGCTGGTCAACCTGTACGAGGCTCCGATCGAAGCGCTTCAGAACCGGTTTGGCCTCTCACGGGCCGCGTCGGTTGCGGTCATCACTTTGGCCGGTCTGGCCTTGGGAATCGCGCTGGAAGACGGGGCCCGTCTCGGCGCGTGGATGGACCTGATCAGCATTTACGTCCTGCCGCTGGGCGCCCTGCTCGCCGCCGTGATGTTCTTCTGGATCGGCGGAAGCGGGTTTGCGGCCGACCAAATTCGGCTGGGACGAAACGGAAATCTTTCGCCGCTGATCGTCCCGCTGGGCAAGTACGTTTTCTGCGGCCTGACGATCCTCGTGTTCGTCATGGGCATTCGGCTTGGGGGCATCGGCTAGGGACGCGGGGAGGGAGGACTTCAAGTCCTTCCTCCCCGTATTTCACCGGAACTCACCCAAGTCGCCTTGCTCTAACACGGCCTTCGCACCTATGATGAGCGCAAAGGAGGTGGCAGAGTGGACCGAACAGAACGGCTGACAAAAATATCCCGGCTTGGACTGGGGTGCAACGCCCTGCTCGCGCTGCTTAAAACGCTCGGCGGCTTTTTCGGCGGCAGCGCGGCCCTTTTAGCCGACGGCTTCAACTCTGTCGCCGACGTGGGAACTGACTTGGCGGCGCTCTGGGGTCTGCGGCTCGTCCGCCAGCCGGTTGACTGGGATCACCCGTACGGACACGGCAAGTTCGAGACGCTCGTCGCGGCCAGCATGGGCGCGGCGCTCCTTGCCATCGGCGGAGGCATGTTCGCCGGCGGCGTCCGCGGGTTCTTCTCAATTCTTCGCGGAGAAACTTTTGAGCGGCCAGACCTGTGGACCATCTGGATCGGACTTTTCACTGTCGGCCTAAAAGAATGGCTCTACCGCCGAACAAAACGGGCCGCCGACGAAACTGGGAGCGTCCTTCTGCTCAGCAAGGCGTGGGATCATCGAAGCGACTCGCTGGCTACATGCGTCGTGTTGGTCGGCTTAGCCGGCGCCCTCTGGTTTGGCCGCTGGGGCGCTCTGCTTGACCCGCTGGGAGCCTGTGCCGTGAGTCTGCTGGTCATTTCCGTCGGCTGGAAAACATCGCGCCAGGCGTTTCACGAGCTGACCGACGGCGCCCCGCTCGAACTGGAAGCGAAAATTGTCGCGGTCATTCGCTCCTGTCCCGGCGTCATCAGCTTTCATCATCTTCGGTTCCGCGCGCTGGGCGGGTACTTGGCGATGGATTTCCACGTTCTCCTTTCACCGGACATCACCCTCAAACAGGCCCACGACATTGCGACCGACGTCGAGAAAGCGCTGCGTCAGGAATTTGGCCCCAACACGCTGGTCACGATTCACGAAGAACCAGCTGACCGCGGGCCCAGTAATTGAGCTGACAAGCATCTGAAAATCACTGTTTTTTATTCGCCCCGTTTCCGCAGAAGTCAGCATGAACCGTCTTTTGGACGCCGCTATTCTGAAAAGCGCAGGGAGGGAAGACTCCCATATGCTTTTCGGAGGTGAACGATTCAATGATCAGAGGCAGAACAGCAAGAACTTTGGTCGCGGCACTTTTGGTGGGCCTGTCGGCCAGCGCGATTTTGGCGGCGGCTCCGACGGCTCCAGCAGCAACTCCGGCAGCTCCAGCAACAGCTCCGGCGGCTCCAGCGGCAGCAGTGATCAATCAGGGACAGGAAAGCCCGTTTGTGGCGATTGTCAAGCAAGCGGCTCCCGCTATCGTCAACATCGACGTTGAGGCAGTTGTGACTCGGTCGGTATCCGGCCTCCCGGACGATCCGTTCTTCAAGCAGTTTTTCGGCGACATGTTCAGGGAATACACCCGTCAGGTCCCCATGAAGGGCGCGGGCAGCGGTTTTGTCGTTTCGTCCGATGGGCGAATCCTCACCAACAACCACGTGATCGCCGACGCCAAGAAAATCACCGTCACGTTCTCTGACGGCACCACGAAAGACGCAAAAGTCATCGGCCGGGATCCGACGTTCGACTTGGCCGTCATCAAGGTGGACGGAAAAAACCTGCCCACCCTGCCGCTGGGCGACAGCGCCAGCGCGGAAGTCGGCAGCTGGGTCGTCGCCATCGGCAACCCTCTGGGACTGGGGGTTGAACCCACGGTGACCGTGGGCGTTCTGTCGGCGAAAAACCGCAGCATTCGAGCCAGAGATTTCAGCTTTGACGGCTTCCTGCAGACCGACGCCGCCATCAACCCGGGCAACTCGGGCGGACCGCTTCTCAACATTCACGGCCAGGTCATCGGCATCAACACAGCTATCGCGCCGATGGCGCAGGGCATCGGATTCGCCATCCCCATCGACATGGCAAAACAGGTCATGAACGATATCGTCACCTACGGGCGAGTTCGCCGCGCCCAGCTGGGCGTGTACCTCCAGCCTCTTACGCCGGTCATGGCAAACGCCATGGGCCTGAAGGACGTTAAAGGCTCCCTCGTGGCGAGCGTCGCTCCTGACTCTCCGGCCGCTTCGGCTGGCATTCGCCGCGGCGATGTCATCACGAGCGTGGACGGCAAGCCGGTGGCCAGCCCCACGGACGTGAGCACTCGGATTCGCGAGCACATCGCCGGCGACACTGTCTCCGTCACGGTTTACCGGGACGGCTCGACGAAGTCCTTCAGCGTGAAGCTCAAGCCCATCGATGAGCCGCTGGAAAAAGACAGCCAAGAGACCGTCAGCAAACTGGGAATTTCGGTTACCAAGCTGACGCCTGAGCTCCGGAAGAACCTGAACCTCGCGCCGAATGAGAACGGCTTGGTCATTACTAAAGTCGAAAACGGCTCTGTGGCCGCGTTTGCCGGACTTCAGCCTGACGATCTGATCCTGCAGGCCAACGGACGAAACGTCACCACGGCCGACGAACTGGCCCGGGCTGTCGGAAACCAGAAGGCCGTCGTCCTTCTGGTGCTCCGGGACGGCATGTCATCGTACGTCACCCTTCAGATGTAGCGTAAAAAAATGGGCCCCTTTTAAGGGGCCCATTTTTTCTTTTGCTTTTTTACCGCAGAATTTTTTCCAGCTCGTCAAGGCCGCAGCTTTCCCACGACAGGCCGTGTTTTTCGAGAACCGACTGGTATTTCAGCCCGCTGCCGGTTAAAACAACCGCCGCCTGAGACCCGGCGGAAATAATTCCCCGCGCTAGGGCCAACTTGAGCCCAGCAAAGGCCGTCGCGCTGCCTGGCTGCACGAACAGCCCTTCGGCGCATAAATCGCGCTGGGCGGATAATATTTCGTCCTCGCTCGCCGCGACGGCGGCTCCCCCGTCGGACCTGAGAAGGGACAGGGCCCTGTTTCCGCTGGGAGGCAGCGGATTATCTATCGCGTGAGCGACCGTCGAAGGATTTTCGAACCGGCGTATCGCTTGGGCGCCGGACTCAAAGGCTGCCGTCACGGGACAGCACCCTGCCGCCTGAACGGCTAAAATTCGCGGCGCCCTTTGAACCAACCCCATTTGGACGGCCTGCCGATACCCCTCAAAAATGCCGCGGATATTTCCTCCCGCGCTGACCGGCACGACCACCCAATCAAGCGTCGGAGCCTCTTCCGCCAGCTCGTACGCGATCGTTCGCGACCCGGCGACGCGGAACGGCACGTCAGAATTCATAAAATAAATCCCAAGCCGCCTTCCCAGCTCCAAGCTCACGTCGTACAGCTTGTCGTACGGCCCGTCGACTCGAACCACCCGAGCGCCGTAGACCGCCACCGGCGCCAATTTTTCTTCGGGCATATCCCGTTTAACTAAAATAAACGTCTCAGAACCTGACGCCGCGCCGTAGGCCGCGACCGACGCGGCCATGTTGCCGGTGGAAACCGTGCCGATTCGATCGAAGCCGAGCGACTTCGCGTGAGCCAAGCAGACGGCTGTCCCGCGGTCTTTAAACGACCAAGTAGGGTTGGTCGTCTCGTTTTTCGCCCACAGGGCGGAAAGGTTCAGCCGCCTGCCCAGTCGAGCCAGCGGAACAAGCGGCGTGCCGCCCTCGCCGAGACTCGTCCAGTCGCCTGACGCGAACGGGAAAAAACTCCCGTATCGTCCAACCATTCGACGCCCGGCCGGATCCACCCGACCGAGGGGGCCGACCAGTTCCAGCGGGCCGCCGCACTCACACCGTCCCAACCAATTCAGCGGCTTCGTTCTGCCGCAGTCCGCGCAAAACAATGACCAATCACTTTTCATTCCCTCTCCCCCCTTGAGCCAGCATAATAATAGACCGCCCTTTTTATTGTTTTACGCTCTATTACAGTCACCAGAAATTATGATACGATAATACAAAATAGCGTCAACGCGAACACGCCGCACAGAGGAGGACACTGTGAAAACGACTGAGGATGAAAACCGTTCCGGATCGTTTTTTGAGCGCGTTTTAAACCGGCTCCGTCAATTTCCTGCCTCTTCGGAGAAAAACGACGGACCGCACAAGGGCTTTTTCCGGCGCATGACCCGTGCCTTGGGCACGAAAATTCACGCGGCGGCTCATCGGCCGTCATCAGAGGAGGATTTAGCCATGGCAACCAAGAAAAAAGTCGAAGTCGAAGAAAAAGAAGAGCTTAAAGCGTCTGCCGCAGAGCGGTATAAAAACGCCGGTCAGGAAGTAAAAACGGCCGCTGGAGCCTTGTTCCGAGCCGTTGTGCTGACCGTCAGCGCCACATGCACCGCCGCGACGAACGGTTTCCGCGCCGTGTTCTCCAAAGAAAACGCCTCAAAAGCCGAAGACGCCATTCGAAACGCGGCTGGGAAAGTGAAAGATAAAGTCTCGTCCATCACAGAATCTGCCGCGGACGCGGCGAAGGCGACAAAAGAAAACGTCGAAGAGAACGCAAAAGCGGCGACCGAACAGCTGAAAGCCAAAGTCGAGGCCTTGAGAGACTCGGACCGCCAGGCAGCTGCGTCCGACGGCGAAGCGCCGAAAAAACGCCGCGGCCGCCCGCGCAAGAACAGGGACGACGAACCGGCCAGCAAGGCAGAGGGAAAAGCGACCAAGAAAAAATCTGCTACGACGAAGCCAGCGGCGAAGCCCAAGAAGACCGCTCCGGCAAAGAAAAAGGCAAAACCGGCCGAGAGCGCTTCTGAAGCCCCCAAAGGAGAAAAAAAAGAAACCAGCGAAGAGGCTCCGTCGAAATAAGCCCCTTCGCTGGCGTTAGTCAGCTCAAAAACGCAAGAAGCAAGCCGCCGGCCACAACGGAACCGATTTGACCTGCCACGTTCGCCCCGGCAGCCTGCATCAGCAGGAAATTTCCCGGCTTTTCCTGAGCGCCCATTTTTTGGACGATTCGGGAGGCCATCGGGAACGCTGAAATCCCCGCCGCGCCGATCATCGGGTTAATTTTATTTTTCAGAAAAACGTTAGCCAGTTTGGCCGACAGGACGCCTACAGCCGTGTCGAGGACGAACGCCACAAGCCCCATGCCCATGATGAACAGAGTCTGAGGGCGCAGGAATTTGTCCCCTGTCATGGTCGCCGCGATGGCAAGGCCCAGCAGAATCGTCGTGATGTTGGTCAGCTCGTTCTCGGCCCCTCTGGCGAGACGATCCACGACGCCGCTTTCCCGCAGGAGATTGCCGAACATCAGAAACCCGATGAGCGTCGCCGATGCAGGCGCCAACAAGCTCACGATGATCGTCACACAGATGGGAAAAAGAATTTTCGCCCTCTTGGAAACGCTGCGGCTTTCGACCCGGGGCATGGTTATTTGGCGCTCCTGTTTTGTGGTCAGCAGGCGAATCACCGGCGGCTGAATCACCGGCACAAGCGCCATGTACGAGTACGCCGCCACCGAAATAGGCCCCAGCAGGTGAGGCGCGAAACGGCTGGACACGTAAATCGACGTCGGGCCGTCCGCCGCGCCAATAATGCCGATCGCCCCAGCCTCTTTAAGGTCAAACCCCATCCAAAGGGCCAGCCCCATGGTGAGAAAAATCCCCGCCTGAGCGGTCAATCCAAAAAGCGCCATCCCGGGCCTCTCGAGCACCGGCGAAAAATCCATCATCGCTCCCACGCCGATAAAGACGAGCAGCGGAAACAGCTCCGTCGCGATGCCGGTCTGAAACAGCAGCTCCACCGCGCCGTGAAAGACCTGACCGCCGACCATTTGATCCAGCGCCGATGAAAAGGGGATATTGACGAGAATTGCGCCAAACCCCATCGGCAGCAGCAGAGCCGGCTCGTAATCCTTTGCCACGGCCAGATAAATTAACACGAGCCCGATAAAAATCATCCCAGCTTGCTGCCAGCTGAGCGCCGTTATCCCTTGCAATAATGCTTCCATTCTCTCTCAATCCTCTCAATGAGCATTGGCTCCACTTTATCTAATCGTCGAACGGCCTGCAACAGCAAGTCTTCCGTTCTTCCTGCCCTCTTAAAAAACAACCCTTACCTTAAAGCCGGCCGTCTGTTATCATTTGGCCACTATCCTTCTGTCATTGAATGACAGAATTATTATGGATGTGTTCTTTATGAAGGCATTTCGTTCCCTCGTCGCGGCGGCTTTAATCAGCGTCAGCCTTTCGGCTGCAGCCTTTGCTGAACCTGAGTTTTCAGTCAACGGAGGCGCAGTCTGGTTCAGTGAAAACGTCTCAGCTGAAATGATCCAGCAGGCAAAAGACAAACTGGCGGCAGAAAAAACCCCTATTGAAGAATGCTCGTTGAGACTTGACCACGTGAACCAGGAAGCGTTCGCCGCCATCGTCAAGGCATTCAGCGATTTCCGCGTGGTGTCCATTTGGTGTCCGGACGTCACCGACCTGCCTCCTCTGTCCGCCATGTCCAACTTGGCAAGCCTCACGATTGAGAGCGCCGGCAGCGTAAAGAACCTTGATTTTGTCGCTCCTATGTCCCATCTGGCCTTTCTTGCTATTTTCGGCCTTCCCGCAGACCTAAAGAGCTTTGAACCCCTTGCTGGGAAAGAATCGCTGGAAGTCCTCACCATCGCCATGGGAGAGGACCTCCCCGAAGGCGCGGTCCTGCCCGACTTGACCCCGCTGGCCAGTTGCCCCAGCCTGTCGCAGCTCTGTCTCCAAAACTGTGACGGAGACTTAGCCCCTCTGGCGTCTTGCCAGGCCCTTCAGTCGCTGGATTTGGAAGGCAGTAAATTCAAAGACCTGTCCGCTTTGGCCGGCTGTTCATCCCTCATCAAAATCTCGGCTTGCAAGATGCCTTCGCTTGATATAACGACGCTCGGCAAGATTCCTTCCCTGCAGTTCATTGAGGTCGGTAGGGCAGGAAACATCACCGATCTGAACTGGCTGGCCGGTCTGACCAACCTGAAAGGCTTCACCCTGAGCGAAGAAAAAATCGCCGACTTCAGCCCCTTGGCCGCTAAGCCGGACCTAACCATGCTCTCGCTGCACTCCGTGAACATCCCTGACTCGTCGTTCCTGGCCCAGCTGAAAAACCTCTCCTCGCTCGAGTTATCAGACATCAACGCCCAATCTGAGCCGTTTGACCTAGCTCCTTTGGCAGGGCTCGACAAACTCTCCAGCATTTCCCTCAGCTCACTTAAGGTAAAAAACGCTGACGTTCTGCTCAAGCTGCCCGCCCTGAGCGTCCTTTTCCGCAGTGAGGCCGACGGGGTCAGCGATGATCTTGTAAACCAACTGAAAGAAAAAGGCGTCGAAAGCTTTTAAACAAATTAGATTCCGACTACCCTTTTCGTCTGTAGCAGCCATAATTAGCCCGCTGAAAAGCTTCTACGGCGGCCGTTCGGCCCTGTTTGAGGATCCCAGCGGCTGCGCCACAGTGAAAGCGCGCGAGTTAAGCCCGAAAGACTTTTGTCTTTCGGGCTTTTTGTGCGCCGGTTCATTCCGCCGGAGAGAGTGGTATATTTTAATTGCGGCATGTTGGTTTTATCAGATGCCGTCACGCCTAATGCCATGGAAAGGCCGAAAGGAGCAGATACCGTGACCGAATTATTTGACCGTTTTTTTGCCCTGATGGAAACTCGGAGATCTCTTCGTGACTACTCTGGTCCGGCCGTGACAGAACAGGAAAAGGACGCCATTTTGCAGGCGGGACATTTAGCGCCGACTGCCGGCAACATGAGCCTGTACTCGGTCATCCAAATAGAAAATCAGGAGATAAAAAAAGAAATCGCCCAGCTGAACGAACAGCCATTCATCGCCTCCTCGTCGTTCGTCGTCCTGTACTTGGCTGACTGGCAGCGCTGGTATGACTTTTACGTTCACTCTCAAGCCGAGGGCATGTGCCGGGCCCACAATATCCCATGGCGGGTCCCGCAGGAGTCCGAACTGCTTCTAGCCGCCAGCGACGCGCTCATCGCGGCCCAAACCGCCGTCATTGCCGCCGAAAGTATGGGAATCGGCTCATGCTACTTTGGCACCGCCATCGAAGGCTGGGAACGGACCAGAGACCTGCTTCAGCTGCCGCCGTTGGCCTTCCCAGTCGTCCTGACGGCGTTCGGACACTGGCCGTCAAGCGCCCGTCCAGCTGCCCGACAGCGCCTGCCCCTTTCAATGGTTCGCCACGTAGACTCGTACCGCCGAATCTCCCCTGAAGAATTGGAGCTCATGGAGAACTCTGGCCGACGGTGGAGCATCACCGCCATCGGCGAGCCGGCCAAAAACGTGGGGCAAAAAATGTACCTCCGCAAAACCGGCGCGGCGTTCGCCGTCGAATCCGCCCGAGCCACAAAGGAAGCCATCGCCGCGTGGCTGTCCGGCACGTCAAAATAAAAAGCTTCCGGCCCTTCAAGGGACCGGAAGCGAACTCAAGCCTGCTGAACGAGACGGGCGTGGACCATAAAACTGAAGAACAGCTTCTGAAAAAACGGAATCGAGAACACCAGCGCCGGTAATAAGCCGCTCTGGGCGACTGTGAACTTGCCGTACTCCTGCGTCTTGAGCACCTGAATTGAAGGGAACAGCTCCGGCAGCTCACTTGCGCTCCGAACTCCCCACTCCATCGCCGCCTTTGAACGGCCGACCTCGCGCACAAGACGGCTTGAGCGGGCGGCGAAAAACGGCGACACCACGTCGAAAAGCGCTTCACCGCCTGAGACCTCAGCGGCGCGCTGGAAAAAGGCTCGAAGTTTCTCCACTGGAAGGTACATCACCAGCCCTTCCATGATGAACAGCGACGGACTGGAAAGGCCAAGCCGGTCGAACAGCTCCGGCGAGAACATGTCCATCCCAATCATCTGCCGGCGCGGGCCGTCTTGGAAAAAACGCCGACGCAGGTTGACGCAGTCCGGCAAGTCCACGTCGAACCACTGAACACGGCCGTCGTCCAACCGGTCGAAACGAGCGTCAAGCCCGGCCCCTAAATTCACGACCGACGCGCCCCGGTGAGAAGCCATAAAATTGGAGACTTGTCCGTCAAACCACAGAGTTCGGCGGACTGAGCCTTCAATCGTCCCCGGGTGCACACGAAAAGCCTTCCGCGTCACGCCCAGTTCGTTCACAATTCTGACCGCGTCAGGATCTCGGAGGCGCGGCGAGCCGCTTTCCGTCTCGACAGCACGGGCCACTAACGGGATAATGCAAGTCCTCGCTACCCCGCTGAGCAGATCTTCCATACCTGAGCCTCCTTTATCAAAGTTAGTTTTAGTTATATTATACTATACTTTCATATCACTCGTCAACAAACAAGCCGCCCTGTCTATCTGACAGGGCGGCTTGTTTCACGCTTTAAAAGTCGGGACGTCGCCAGCTGCGCCAAGGGGCGGCGCTGAGAGCAGCTTCCCAAAAAGAAAACGCGCCCGATGGACTCGGACGCGTTCAACGTGCTTACGGACGAGTTTTCTTTAACCCACCGCCTCGTCGACTATGAATAGAACCTCTTGAAACTGCTTAACTTCCTCGTTGTAACGATAGAAGAAGTTTTCTCTCTTAGTCTTGGCGTATGTAGCCAGCTTCTCCGTCGGGGTGCCGTTCTCGTCCAGCCTGTAGACGCTGAACACCATGCAGTCGCAGCCGTCGTACTGTTCGTCCTTTTCCCTCTGCCAGCCCAGCTCTTTCAAGCTTCCCAGGTCTTCATCGCATTGAGCGCCGTCAACGACTAAAAAAATTAACTGAAGATCCTGAACCGCCTCTACCTCTTCTTCGTTCCAAACCGTCTCCTTCGGAAGCGGGACGCTCTTCGGCGACCCATAAGCGGCAGGGGAAAGCGCCAACACGGCCGCTGTCAAAAGTGCTGTCAGTCTTCCTCGCAACGAACGCTCCTCCTTTTTGAACAGGTTATATTTACATCGTACCCAACGCTTTTATTATGCGAAGAGCTGACGCGAATTGTCAAGGATGGGATTATCAGTTAGTCAGTATTTATCAATTCATTTAATCTCTTTTTATGCCATTATATCTCGCTTCGCCCGACGTCCTACAGGTCTTTCTGCCCTCCAAGTCGATCATCTTCGCCGAAACGATCTGAGTCCCGAGAAGCATACCGTCTCTGTCATTGGCCGCCCAGCACGCGCCTGCCGCCGAATTTGGCGCGTCCTAGCCAGCCAGCGTCCTTCCAAACGGCCTCAAGCGCGTCACCTTGAGCTGCACAGCCGCACAGCACCGCGAACCGCCGTGCTGCTCCCTCTTGGGCGACGCAGCGGGGACGCAGAGAACTTTTGCGCCGACCTTGGCGGCTGATCGGGCTGAAGAGGGAAAACAAAACGTAACAGCCCAGGAGCGCGATTGCTGTCCCGTCAGCAGAAAAACCGGCGCGCTTCGCCGGGGAGAAAAAACTCCGCCCGGTCAACGCGCCGGAAAGGTGGACTTTATCGTACCGGCAGGCCGCGCCTCCCGATGAGCTGACCGCCAGAACTTAACTTCCCTGTCGCCGAGAACGGCACCGCTGACAAGACACAAATTTCCGCCAGTCTAACATGCATACCATCAATACGCTGGGACTCCGACGCGTACGCAGGCCCCACAGCCCCAATAAACGGCCGAGGAACGCCCTCAGACTGAGCCGCCATTCAACTTGAAGCTCATTTTCAACCGATCTTCCAGCGCCGCGCCATTTGTCCAAGGGGCAAACGCACCGTTCCATTCCGTTTCGTCTTCTTTTCCCACGAGAGTTCGCCTGCTCTTCACGCACCTAGAGGCCAGCTTTCGAGGCGGTGAAGTTTATGAGTTTATTCCGCGGCGCAAAAGTCGGCGAGTTTGACAGTGGACTTCACAATGGGCATAAAAAATGTCCACTATCCCCATGAAGGAGCATAAAATACGCGTATCAAGCGCAGGACGACGCAGTTTAATTTTTCAAAGTATCCTAGAGGCATTGAAAAAACTCCTTGGCTGAAAGGACGCGCGGCAAGGGGGGCGCATTGCGATCATTGATCCGACATCACGACGCGGCAGCAACGGTACCGCGCGATCAAAAGCCCCTCAAGGGACACAGACGAAGTAGCACGCCAAACGGGCATATAGCCAAATAAGTAACGACAAAACCGAGGCAGTCTTCGCGCCTCGGCTGATCAAACGGAGGAAGAATACAAATGAACAAATGCAAGGACACCGCAATCTATCCAGCGATTTTTTCGTACGCCGACGACGGCATCACGATCACGTTTCCGGACCTGCCCGGCTGTATCTCCAGTGCCCACAGCGATGACGAGGCGCTTTATATGGCTCGCGACGCGCTAGGCTGCTGGCTTGCCGCCAATGAGACCTCGGGAAATAGCCTTCCGGCACCTTCTGCGCCCCAAAACATTAAGTGCAGTAAGAACCAAGCTGTATTCATCATCGACGTTTGGCTGCCACTCTACCGAGAAGAACGCCTTTCTGGAAGCGTCAAGAAAAACGTCACAATACCAATTTGGCTGAACGCAGCCGCAGAGAAAGCAGGGCTCAACTTTTCTAAAATTCTGCAGGCGGGGCTAAAAGCCTCGCTCAGAATACAATAAGGCTTTATTCGCGCGCCCGTGCAGGGCGCGACTTGAGCCGCCAGAGGGCAGCAAGCAAGCCACAGCATTTCAATTCACGCGCCCGTACAAGTTCGTCATGTGCTTTTAATTGTTCTCTTTGTGACGTCCCCTTTCGACTCCGCCCCATCTGAGTCGGAGGACGTCCTTTTCTTTTCCGAATCAGTCTTTTACCCCAAATAGAACGGCGGCCTGCCCACCGTGCGAGCAAGCCGCCTGAGAAGGACGCTTTACTTGTTTTCTTCGAGCCAACGGCAAGCGAGCCCGGCCATTCCGGCTACTCCCATGTAAAGCACCGCGTCGTCCACGGTGTACTTGGGGTGGTGCTGGGGGTACGCCATGTCGTGTTCTGGGTCTCCGGTGCCGAGGAACATGAAGCAGCCGGGGATTAACGCCTGATACTCGCTGAAGTCCTCTGCCGCCATGTCGGGACCGCCGTCAATCACGTGGTCTTCGCCGAACATAGCCGACAGCTCCTGGCGCACAAACTCGGCGCCCTTTGCGTCGTTCACCGTCGGACGGAGCATCCAGTGATAGGTGAAGTCGGCCGTGCACCGGTACGCCGCGCAGATGTCCTTGGCCATTTCTCCCATTCGCTGGGCCAAATTCTCTCGGACTTTCTGGTTGAACGTCCGAGTGGTTCCCTGCATGTACGCGGTCGAGGGGATGATGTTAAACAGAGTGCCGGCGGATATGTTGGCCACCGTTAGCACAGCGGCGTCCAGCGGCGCGGTTTCCCGGCTGACGAGAGCCTGCCAGCTCTGAACGAGCGCGCAGGCCGCCACAACCGGGTCGATGGAAAGCTGAGGCGCTGATCCGTGTCCGCCCTTACCGGTAATGGTCACTTCAAACTTATCGGCAGACGCCATAAAGGCTCCGGGCCGGACGCTGATCAATCCGCGCCGGATCGGTGACCAAATGTGCTGGCCAATGATAAAGTCAACGCCTTCGAGCGCTCCGGCGGCGATGATCGCTTTTGCTCCGGCGCCAATCTCCTCGGCGGGCTGGAAAATAAAGCGAATCTTGCCTTTGTACTCCTCTTTGTGCTCGGCGATGAGCTTTGCCGCGCCAAGCGCCATGGCGATGTGGCTGTCGTGGCCGCAGGCGTGCATGTACCCCACGTTGACCGATTTCCAGGGCACCTGAAGCTCTTCGGTCACCTTGAGGGCGTCAATATCAGCCCGCAGGGCGATCCGCTTGCCCGGCACGTCTTCGTTCAAGTCGGCAATGACGCCTAAATCCGGGTGGCCCTCACAGCCGACGCGCACTTTGTAGCCCAGTTCCCGCATGATTTTAGCGATCTCTGCGGTTGTTTCCTTTTCGCCCATCGACGGTTCCGGATGCTGGTGGAAATAGTGCCTCCACTCTGCTACCTGTTTTTCGATCTCTTTCGCGCGATTTTTCATCAGGTCGTACATTCTATCAGCCTCCTGCCTGAATTTTTACGCTGACAACTGCACTCCCCGAGTACTCTTGTGCTCTGGGACGAACTTCTCAGCTCCTACATGCCAGCCGGGTGCAGCAGCGTGACGCAGACGCCGGCCATGATGACCGAGCCGATCGTCACAGTGATAAATCCGCCGATGATCATCGGCGACAGCATCTGATTCATCAAGAACGAGAACTCTTCCTTGTCCTTCGCCAGCCCCTTGCTCGCTTCTTCCGTCAGGATGTAGTTGGGCGGGAAGCCGTACAGAGCCGTCAGGGTCAGAGCCATGGACAGAGGCACCGACCGCCCAAGGATTTTGCCCATGATCGCGGAGAACAGCATGAGGCCGCAAACGCCGATGACGACGATGACAAACACCGGCCATACCAGCATCAGCAGGTCGTGAGGCGTGGATTCCTTGAGCATGCACATGACAAGGCACATGACGATGGCCATAACCAGCCCGAGGGACGAGGACTTCTCCAGAGTCTTGCGCTCGATCAGTCCGACTTCAGCGGCCAGCGCGCCGAAGATGAGCGTGATGACCAACGGGTGAATGGCGTAGCTTCCCCACGCCGGGTTTATCGCAATCAATCCGGCCTTGATCCAAGCAGCCACGTTGAACGATACCCAGCCGACAAGGCCCAGTCCGGCCAGATGAGTGAAGCTCGTCTGATACTTCTCCGGCAGAGGCGGAATCAGGCGCTTGCGGGCAGCGCCCGGCGCAGAAACGTCTTCAACCGGGCAGTTATAAGCCTTCACGTCGCCAGCCTTCCGCGCGTTCAGCAGGCGAGTTCCTTCCCACTTCAGGCACAGGGCCGTCAGAGGATACCCGACAAAGCTCTGGACGACAAAGATGGCCGGAGGCAAAAGGGCCAGAACGCCCAAGTTCATCGCCTTTGCGGCCTCACCCATCATGATCGTGGACACCAAGGCACCGGCCAATGACGGCGTGCCAAGGACGACAGCATTCCAGCCCAAGATCGGCTTAGCGAGGACGAACAGCGCAACCGAAAGGCCAACCAGCCCCGCGACGGCAATGACAACTGTCTTCCACTGCTGTCCCAATTCCTTCAGGCTCATCATGGAACCCATGTGGCCGATGATCAAGAACATCGCCAGCGTCCACATGTTCGTCCCAAACCCCGCAATGTCCATGACGTTGCGAGGCAGCCAACCGGTCCAGAACCCGATGACGAACAGCGACGCGGAAATGAAGACCGACGGAACCCACGCTTTCGTCTTCGCAGACACGGCGTCCCCAATAGACAGCATGAACATCATAATGAAGAACGCAAAGATAAAACTCACCCAGCACACCTCCCTCGTTTTCCCCCAATAAGTTAAATTACTAGGGACTATCAGTTTATCACGGGAAATAACGGCCAGTCAAAGAAACGAGAGCCTGTCAGGAATCCTTTTTTGAGGTGAGCGGGGCGATTTTCGTCCATTATTTGAGTGTAAATTAATTGCTTTTTACTGACTATATTTTCCGGCTTTGAGACGTCCCAAACTCCCCCAGACGCTCCCCGAATACCTTTATAATCGTGATACTCTCTTAGTTTTTTTTGACACGCCTATCCCAGAATGCTATAGTCATAGGTGCGAAAAGAGTGGTGCACTCTTGCTTCGCGGAGAGTCTGGCCTTTTGGCCAAATTTTAAAGGAGGGTCTTTTGTCATGGAAACGAAAAAGGCAGTGGCGGGAATCACAGTGGCGGCTCTTTTGAGCTTTGCTGGCGCGGCGATGGCGCACGAGCTGTTCCTCAAGCCGGAAGTGTTCGCAGCAAAAGGCGACAGCGACGTCAAGGTCTCTATCATCTCCACGCACCGGTTCATGATCTCGGAGGAAGTTGAAGAGGCAGACACCATGAAGCTTGGCGTTCTGGGAACCTCCGGCGACACGTTCGGCGACGTGAAGGCTGACGAAGCTAATCAGTGCTTGGTCTCTACCCTGCACGTGAAATCGGACGCTCCGGCTGTCCTCACGCTGGAGCGGGCTGGCGAGCTTTACTCCATCACCAACAAGGGCGGCAAGCCGGGCAGCCGAAAAGAGCTCGAAGCTCAGGGGCTGAAAGTTAAATCCTCCACGCTTTACTGCAAGTTTGTCAAGGCCATGTTCAACGCCAAGAGCGGCGATGAGACGTGGAAAGAGCTGGCCAATCAGGACCTCGAGATCGTCCCGCTCAGCAACCCGGCCGATCTGAAAGTCGGCGACGAGCTGGCCGTCAAGATCCTGCACCACGGTTCCCCCGAGTCGACGAACGTCTGGGCTTCCTACGACGGATTCGCTCCTGATTGGGAGAATACATACGCGTACTACACCGAGTGCGACACTGAGGGCGTCGCTCACATCCGCATTACCCATCCGGGCTACTGGTTCGTGCGGACCATGTCAACCGAAAAGGGCGTTGATGGCGAGTACGACTCCAAGAATATCCGTTCTGTTTTCTGCTTTGAGGTCAAGTAACCTCCATGAAATTTCTTTCTGCCGCAGCAGTCGCCCTGTGCCTCAGCGCCGGGGCGACCGCCGCTTTAGCGCACGGCGTCGGGGTCAGGGTATCGAGCGACAAGCCGGTTGCTCTGGAGTTCTACTACTCCACTGGAGAAACCATGTCGTACGCAGAGACGCAGGTTTTCTCGCCCGCCGATCCCAAAACTCCATATCAGGAAGGTAGCACCGACGATATGGGCCATTTTGCGTTTGTCCCCAACGCTGACGGAGACTGGAAAGTCGTCGTCTCGCAGGAAGGCCATCGCGCCGAAGGTCACGTAAACGTGAAGATGAGCGAGCTGAACAGCGGAGCGGCCAGCGCCGCGCCGGCGCCCCAGGTTTCGGGCAGTTCCATGCCTTCGGGAGCCGAATTGGCACGGAACGCCGTGCTGGGCGTCAGCCTGCTGTTCAACATTGGCGTTGCCGTCGTCTTGATCCGTCGGCGTCGGAAGGCGGCCTAACAGATGCACATCTCTGACGGGGTTTTGTCTCCTGCGGCGCTCACGACTGGTTGGGTTATTGCTGCCGCCGGCACCGCCGTCGGCCTGAAAAAAATCAACCCGGACAAGATTATCCGGGTGTCGCTGATGGGATCAGCGTTCTTCCTCGCCTCTCTCGTCAACGTGAAGGTGGGGCCCAGCTGCACACACTTGTCCCTTTTAGCCCCTATCGGACTCGTTCTGGGATGGAGCTGCTTCCCTGCCATGATGGTCGCCCTGCTTCTTCAGGCGCTGTTATTCCAATTTGGCGGGCTGCTCTCCATCGGCCCGAACACGGTTGACGTGGGAGTGCCGGCCTTCTTGGCGTGGCTGGTTTTCTCCCGGCTCATTCTTAACAGCACTGGCATTAAAGCCATGGTCTGGTCGTTTTTAGCCGGCGCTCTGGCAGTCCTTCTCTGCGCCACGTTTGTCGGGTGTTTCCTCATGCTGACGGACACCGGCATGATTGGTTCTGCCAAGGCCGTTTTTATCGCCCACCTGCCTCTGGCGGCTATTGAGGGCATTATTACCGCGTTCTTTACAGCGTTCCTTAAACGCTCGGCTCCAGACCTTCTGCTTAACAGCCAAAGCAGATGAGTCTCGACGCCTTGCGCAGCGACTCGGCCGTCGTCTCGCCGTTTGACGGGATTGACGGTCGAGTTCGCTTCTGCTGTGGGATTTTAACAGCCCTGAGCCTTGCGGCGCTGAAAAGTTGGCCAGCTCTGGCGGTCGGCGTTTCCCTGCCTTTCGTACTCGTTCTTTTTTACGGCATTCAGCGATACTGGCCAACCGCCTGGCGAATGCTGATCGTCGGGGCGATCACAACCCTGCTGATCGGGCTCACATGGACCGGCGGTTCCCCTCGCGTCGCCGTCGTGTTCTCCCCCGAAGGGACGATGATGGGCTTCAAAATAGCCGCACGGCTACTGCTCATCTCCGCCTGCCTCGTGCCGCTCGTCACCGCCATGGGTGTCGCAGGAATCGAAGCGGCTATGGCCGGACTCGGCGTCGCCGAGAAATTTCGCATTCTCCTTCTGCTTATGCTTCGTTACTCGCTGATGATGGCTCAGACAACCTCTGACAAAATGCGCGCGCTGCACCTTCGAGGGCCGGAAGCGCCTCTGCTGGTCCGCCTGAACGGGCACGCTTGTTCGCTGGGGAGCTCCCTCGTCGGATGTTCGGATCGCGGCGAGCGCTCATGGCAGGCGCTCCAGTGCCGCGGCGGTCTGGCAGGTTTTAACAGAGCGCGTCGTCATAAAATCGGCGCTAAAGAGTACGGCCTTATCGCCGTCAGCGCCGTTTGGACTGCTGTTGTCTGGGGGGTTGAGCTATGGCTTTGCTGAAAGTTAATAATCTACATTACACCTATCCGGATGGAACCCAGGCGCTTCGCGGCCTCTCCTTCTCCCTCGATCAGGGCGACCGGCTCGCCGTTGTCGGAGCGAACGGCTGTGGAAAATCCACCATGTTGGCGCATCTGTCCGGGTGCCTCGTTCCTCCGCCCGGCACGCTGTACCTTCACGACCAAGAAATCACCGAGAAGAATTTGAAGGACCTGCGCCGCGCCGCCGGACTTATCTTTCAGGACCCGGACGACCAGCTGTTCATGCCGACAGTGCTGGAAGACGTCGGGTTCGGGCTCATCGCGCGGCAGGTTCCGCGAGAAGAAGCGGACCGACTTTCCCTTGAAGCGCTGAAAAAACTCAGCGCCGAAAGCTTGGCCAATCGCCCGCCGCACCGGCTGTCCGGCGGAGAAAAGCGCGCCGTCGCGTTGGCCGGCATTTTGGTCATGGAGCCTGAGCTCCTTCTCCTCGACGAACCGTCCACAGCATTGGACCCCAGAGCGCGCCGCCGGGTCATTAACCTGCTCTCCCAGTTGAAGCGCCCCTTTATCTTGACAACTCACGACTTGGACATGGCGCTTGACCTGTGCAACCGAGTTGCCGTGCTCAGCGCCGGACAGGTCGTCGCCATGGGAGGGCCGGAAATCCTTCAGGACGGCCCAGCGCTGGAACGTTGGGGACTTGAACTGCCCCTGAGCCTGTCTTCTTCCCGATAGCAAAACAATAAACGCAGCCCGCCGCTTACTTGCGGCGGGCTGCGTCGTTATTTTAACGGTATGTTGGCTTTTGTTTCACGTGAAACAGGGGCTTCCCCTTCTGAAAAACAGCCGGCCTATTGGGCTTCGCTCCCTTAGCTGAATGTTACACGCACCCAAAATTCCCCCACAGCCTCTGAGCCTTCCCGATGGCGCATTCAGCTTATTTGGGATAACACATAAGAAAATACTTTTGACCCAATGGAGAAAACCGTTTTACAGCGACACGGACGCCCTTGAGCTAGAAAAAAACCGCTCCCCAAGGGGGACAAAGAAGCGACGAAGCAAACCCCGCATTGGAGCGCAAAAGTCGTCCCGCTCAAAGCACAAAACGGATAGGCCCAGCTGAGGGCAGCACCGAGCCATTGAGCAGACATTTATTGCGGCGCTCTGGCACAAAGCACAGGGGAAAGCCCGCGCCGACCGGCGACTGGGCTAAGTTTGCAAAAACGCCGCCGGTTGAGCAAGCCGGGCGAACGACCGAACACTGTCATAGCCTGATCGCAATGAAGCCACCGGCGCGATGAATCGTCTCAGACTACGCCCCTTCGGTCGGGGAAACCGAAAGACCCGCTTCTCTTAAAGTTCCCTCGGGCCATTCTAATTTACGTCCCGTCTAACGCTAAAAATGAATGGCGTCTCTTCTTAAAATGAACTCTATGTGCTTATACGCCCAAGAGGGCAAGACCAACCGAGCTAATGACGTCGTACCACCACGATGGTTTCAATTCATATGCCCGCCAAGACGTGGCCGGCTGAGCACCGTTTAAGCGTTATGGCGCGTCAGTTTCAATTCACGCGCCCGTGAGGTTCAGTCACGTCTTAGGACCTAACAGCACCGAGAGAGCTTCTCCGCTTGCAGGTGAATACAACGGGCGCTTGGTCGAACGCCTCCGCGTAACAGGTCGAATCATCAGTATTTAACGTATTATCAGCACCTTCTTGGCACGAAAAAGGCCACCGTCCTGATTCAGGACTGATGGCCCGTAGAAACCTTTTACTTTCTCGAAGGCAAGAAGGCGGTGTTCGTTCACGGTTACTAAGCCAAGAAACTCAATTCATGCGCGCAGTGACACGGCAGAACTATAACTACCATCCTCTAACCTCCACTAGATAAACAGCAAGAAATCCTGCACAGAGGGCCTCCACCAAAAACAGAAAAAGACGCCAGCCTTCGAGTTTCCCATAAAAGTCACGCCCGCACTGACTCATGTTAAATATATCACCATATGTATAGTCAATATCCCGTTCGTGCACTCTCATGGGCAACATCTCCTTTGACTATATTGTATCACCGTCACGTTCAACGGCTCACCCTCTGCCCGTCAGGGCAAACGTGTTCAGAAGCCTTCGCAGTTACGAGGGCAATAAAGCCAGCCCTAGATTTGCATCGAGCGGGAATAACTTTTCGACGTCCGCGCTGACCAAGACGATAAAACGTCGCTGACTCAGGCTTTATGCTGTATTGAACGTTTCGGCTCCATCTTTTTCTCTCTATCAAGACCGTTCTATTGGTGAATTTTCATGCAGCGCGTAATCTTGTCGCCTTCGCCAAGAGAACGCATCAATTTCTCCAACAAAGGCCCTTTCAGCACCAAACTCTGTCCCGCTGAACGAGAAATTCAGCCGAACGTCCGAGGCTCATATCATTTCATTTTGAAAAAAGCGACGTTTCGTCTTCGGTTTCCAACCTCTACTTTTTCGGCAGATCAGCAATAAAATCCCTTCACGGCGCAGTTCTGCAACACAGGGTACGCGCTATCTTGTTTAGATGGATAAAGAACCGTGAACGACGGGAATTTTCGCCTGACGTTGATCATATTGCGATAATACTTTTGGGGCGTATCGGGGTACTTGTATCTTGCTTATGAATTTCTTGATCGACCGCTTTTGTCCTTTTGCTCGCTCAGTTTTCTCCTCATTTTATCGAGCAAATTCGCGCGGCCTTCCCTGCTAGAAGAGGTCAAGGTCTCAAATGGTACGGCTTTCTTTCTGGCATAAGATGGGACGCAAAGGACGAAGGACACACAGAACCACCTGATGGAGGGCTTTTTTTCGTTTTTCGTTTTTCGTTTTTCGTTTTTCGTTTTTCGTTTTTCGTTGTCGCAGCCCCTTTCAAGCCGGCAACTTTTATACCGCTGTCACGCCCGCCAGCCACTGCGGCCCAAACAACATGAAGCGTCAGAACGACCTGCGCCCCGCCTTCGGGTGAACGCCTCTTCAACACAGCGCGACATTTAGCCGGTTCCTTCCAGCCCGCCGATTCTTCTTGATCATCTCAGCGCTACGACGCGCGGTTCTTTAGAGCGTCCTTCCAATTCGACCTTATACACAACAACGGGCGTCCCTTGCGGACGCCCGTTGTTGCGCTCTCAGCGCACCGCGACTGACGCACCTGTTAATTTGAAGAATCAAAAGCAACAAACAGGTGGTTCACCTCACCCCCCGGCCAAAGACTTTCTCCGCCGCTCAAATGAGGTGATTTATAGATTAGGCAAGACAACGCCTAAAACTTTTTCACCAAGGGCCTTCCAGGGGACTGGTTCTTCGTTGAACCCCTTTGCGTTATTCCCAAAAACAAAAATAACGTTCTCCGCAAGGCCTATTCTTATATTAAAAGAGGCTAAACGATTAGACTTTTATTAACCTTTTGCAGTTCTCTTTATTGTTGGGGCGCGCCGCCCTCTCCTCTACTCCTCAGCGGGCGCTTTGCGCCAAAGGGGGCCACCCAATGCAGGGGCCTCAACTAACAGGCGATTCCACTCGTAGGAGCCCGTCGCTTCCGTGACCGACAGGACGCGCGAGAGCGGCACAAACAGACGTATCTTGACCGTCTCACCGTATTCCCGTTCGGCCTCCTGCCCGGGACCTTCCAGCCCGTGGCGGCGCAGCAATCCAGCTAAGGCCGTTTGTCGTTCGTAGTCCGTGACGAGGGTAACTTGGCGACCAGCCAGGAAAAACTCCTTTTGGGCGTGACCTATGGCCTCCGACGCCGCGAAGCTGTAGGCTTCAATGAGACCGCGCGGGCCGAGCTTAACGCCGCCAAAGTAACGGGTCACAATAACGACGGCGTCCCACAGGTCAAGCCGGCACAACTCACCTAGAATTGGACGTCCGGCTGTTCCTGCCGGCTCGCCGTCGTCACTGGATGCTTCGGACCGTCTGCCAATTGGCTCTGTTCGCCAAGCCCAGCAGTTGTGCGTTGCGTTCCTCTGCTCCGCCTTGACTTCCTCAACCGCCCGCTGCGCCGCTTCAACCGAAGAGGCAGGGTAAACGGCGGCTATAAACTCGGACCGGCGCACCTTGTATACCGCTTTTCCACCGGATACGAGCCGGCAAAACGAGTCGGTCATTCCCAGTACTTTTTCAAAAGTTCCCAGCTCTCGGCAAGCTTCAGCGGGACCACGCTCGTGCCGCTCAGAACCTGCATGAAGTTGCTGTCCCCAGCCCAGCGCGGCACCAAGTGACAGTGCAGGTGACCGGCGACGCCAGCCCCGGCGGAGGCGCCAAGGTTGATGCCGACGTTCATTCCCTGCGGGTGAAACGCCCGGCAGAGGCACCCCCGCGCCCGACAGACCAGCTCCATCAATTCGGTTCTCTCGCCTTCCCTCAGGTCGCAGATGTCCGAGACGTGCCGGAACGGCAGAACCATTAAATGCCCTGTGGCGTAGGGATACGCGTTCAACATGACGTAGCAGTTCGTTCCTCGGAATAGGACCAATCTCTCACGATCGGAGCCGGCAGCGCAAAACGGACAGCCGTCGCCTTTTGGACCTGTGATGTACTGATACCGCCATGGGGCCATCATCGTTTCCATTTTTTCGTATCTTCCTTTCCGCCGGGAGAGCGTTTTCCCAGCTCAAAGATTAACCGGCGTATCTCTCTGAAGCCGAGACCTAGGGCAGCGAAAGTGCCGACCACAAGCGAAAGGCCAAGCGCCCAAGAAGGATACCCTCGGCTGACCAGCTCCCGCCCGATTAGAAGTGCCGCGCCCATCGTCCCTGCGACGGTAAAAGCGATGGAAATTACTCGGCTGAATACCGTCAGATCGACGAGTTTCATTCCCCGTCAGCCGATTCGTCCTGAACGGCGGCTAAATCTTTTTGAGCGGCGCTGTCTTTTATCCTGTCGACGTTTGCTTCCAACAGGGCGCAAACGATCTTGACCTGTAAGCGGGTCAGCCCGCTCAGAGTGAATGAGTTGTCCTCATCAAGCCCAGAAATGCTGCACTTGACGCCTAGATCTCGAGCCAGACGCGCCGCTGAGCGAGGACGCCAGCATCTGGCTTTACGCTGAGGGGGCATTCCCTGCTGCAGGCAGAGCCTGCGCACCCGATTTTCTACCTGACGGACCGACCAGTTCAGCCTGACGCACTCCGAAAGCACCCGCTTGATGGCCTCTTCGCTTTCTAAGCCAAGCAAGGCGCGCGCGTGACCTTCGGTGATCGCCTCCCCAGCTAAGGCATCGGCAACCGGCTGCGGCAATGACAGCAACCTCATTTTGTTGGACACAGCCGAGCGGCTCCAGCCGAGCCGCTTTGAAAGTTCGTCCTGCGTCAGCCCAAATTTTTCCGTCAGTTCCCGAAGCGCCGACGCCAGTTCCAACGGTTTCAGGTCTTCGCGCTGAAGGTTTTCTACTAACGCCATTTCCCTCGTCCGCCGGTCGTCGGCCTCGACAAACCGAACCGGAACCGTCAGCAGGCCAGCCAATTTCGCGGCCCGGTAACGTCTTTCTCCGGCGACAATAATCGCCCCGTCGTTCAGCCGACGGGCCAGAATCGGCTGAAGAAGTCCGTGTGCTTTTATCGAACTGGCCAACTCTTTCAGCGCTTCGTCGTCAAAGTGGCGGCGCGGCTGTTCAGGATTGGGGCGAAGGTTCTCCATTGGGTATTCAGGCGCGTAGTCTCCTTGTGCCTCCGGTTTCGTTTCGGCCATCGGCGCTTTCAAAAGGTCAGACAGTCCGCGTCCCAACCTTTTACTTCCTACTTGAGCCATTTATCTTCCACCTCCTGAGCCAATTGACGGTACGCCTCAGCGCCTCGACTTGACGAAGCATATATTCCAACTGGCTGGCCAAAGCTCGGCGCTTCGGCAAGGGCAACGTTTCTGGGGATGACCGTGTTCAGTACGGCAGACCCGAAAACCTCCCGTATTTGCCCTGCCACCTCGTCGGCCAACCGCGTGCGCTGGTCATACATCGTCAAAAGAATGCCGTCAATCTTCAGCTCTGGGTTCAGGTTGAGCCGCACCGTCTGAATTGTTCGATCGAGCAGTGTCAGCCCTTCCATGGCGTAATACTCACACTGAATCGGCACGAGAATCACCGAAGCCGCCGTCATCGCGTTGACGGTCAACAGGCCAAGCGCGGGGGGGCAGTCCACAAGGGCGGCATCGTAGTCGGTCCAGACACCCTGAAGGCACCGTAAAAGCCTATTTTCTCTGCTCATCAGCGGCGCTAGGTCGAGCTCAGCGCCGGCCAAAGAGACTCCCGACGGAAGAAGGTCCGGCCCCCAAGCGGTCGAAACGATCGCCTCGCGGGCGGGCACTCCGTCCACAAGGCACTCGTACATGGTCGGTCCCGGTTCTTTTCCCCAGCCTAACCCGCTGGAGCAGTTGCCCTGCGGATCCGAGTCAACTGTTAAGATTCGATACCCAAGGCGCGACAGCTCAGCGGACAGGTTGACGACCGTCGTCGTTTTCCCAACGCCGCCTTTTTGATTAATCACCGTTATGACCTTCATGCGTTCTTCCACCATCCGATCTTTTCCGCCCGACCAGGACGTCTTGGGTATTTTTTATCGATCGCGGCCACCTTGTCCCAGCGAAGAATTACCCTTGCCGACTCGCCAAGCTGGTATGGCAAAGCTCGCGGCTCGCTCAGACCTAAAGCGGACCACTTTCCTTGGACCGGCAGGACTTCCTCTTCCCACGCCGGCCCCTTCATCGCCAGTAGACAGCCGCCTTGTCGAACAAGCGGCGACAGGTACTCGGCCAGAACGGGAGCTTCACACACCGCTCGGGCGACCGCGCAGTCCCATTCCTCTCGGCGTGCCGCGGCGAGCTCTTCAGACCTAGCTGAAATGACAGAGACGTTCTCCAGCTCTAGAGCCTCGACGATTTTCCCCAGCTGAACGGCCTTTTTCTTTTGGCTGTCCAGCAAGGTCACGTGCGACTTCGGGAAACAAACAGCCAGAACAACACCAGGAAGACCTCCGCCGGTTCCAACGTCGATGATTTTTTCTGTCCCTTCGACAGCGCTTGCAAGATACAAACAATCGGTCACGTGTTCCTGCCAAAGCACGGTCGGATCTGATGAGCCGGTCAACCTGACCCGCCCGTTCGCCTGACACAATTGGGAGAGGTACTCTTTGAGCATGCTTTCCTGCGCTGCGGTTATGTTTAACCGGTTAAGTTCTGTCACCAACTCTTCACCTCCATTATTTTGTATCTTACCACGACTTCCGAACCGTACCTGAATGTTTCACGTGAAACATTCGCTGTGTGTCTAAAGTAACTACTCGAAGAACAGCCGTCATTCCGCGATTAAGTGCTACTTTTGGCCTCAAAACCACGTAAAATGTCGTCCTGCACGTCACTTGCTTCGTCCTTGAGTACCAGATTCGGACATTACGCCTTTCAGATTCACTGCTTTATCATGTCCGCTAACTGTCATTATCAAATCTGGCACTTTGACAAGTTCGGCAAAACGTCTCACGCCCTCAGAACAGTTGTGAGGGAAAATATCCTGACATCGGCGGCTTTGCCTGTTGACAGCCGTTCCGATGGGGATAGACTCTTTCTTTTCAATCCCTGCTTGACACTGTAAAATATTTTGCCTTCTGCCGTTTTTTTGAGGGGGCTTGATTCAGAACGCCGTGAGGGGCGTCTGGGGGGAATTGCATGTCGATGTTGGATATTATTGGACCGGTGATGGTAGGACCTTCGTCCAGCCACACCGCCGGGGCTGTTCGATTGGGACTTCTAGCCCGCCAAACTTGGGCAAAACCGATAACGAGCGCCGACCTTTACCTTCGCGGTTCGTTTGCCGCAACGTATTGGGGACACGGCACCGATCGTGGGCTGCTGGCTGGGTTGATGGGACTTCAGCCGGATGACCCACAGATCGTCAACGCCTTTCAGCTGGCTGACGAGCGCGGACTTGAGTACCACTTTTACACCGAGGACGACCCGGGAGGGCACCCCAACACCGCCCGTTTTGTGTTGACGAACGGGCAGTCTGTCATGGAACTCATCGGGTGCAGCGTCGGCGGCGGAATGGTTCTGCTCACGTCCATCAACGGGTTCGACGTAGCAATAGACGGCATGAGCACAACACTGGTCGTTCCTCACCGAGATCAGCCCGGAATTATTTCAGCCCTTTCCAGCGAAATGACCCACCGAGGCATTAACATCGCTTCGATGCGCCTGAGCAGAAAATTCCGGGGCGATCAGGCCGTCGCGGTGATGGAAGTCGACAGCCCAGTCGACGAGCCATTGCGGAAAGTTCTCGAAGCGTCACTTCCTGAGGACTGCCGCGTGTTGGTGATTCAGCCGCTAGTCAGCGGAGGTGCGGCATGAACAGCTTAAAAGACCTCATCGATACGGCTGAAAGGACCGGCCAAACCCTTCCGCAGGTGATGTTGGACTGCGACGCCCATGACAGCGGGGTCGACCAAGAAGTTATCCGGGAGTCGATGGCCCGCCGGCTCGACGTGATGAGGGAGAGCGCCAAGGACGCGTTGGTCACCCCATACCGTCCCAAAGTCGCCGCCAACGACGTGCCAAAGCTGCTGGCTCACCGACCGGGACTGACCAGTGAGTTTACTTGGAGAGCCTGCACCATTGCGATGGGGATGAACACCTGCAACGCCTCGATGGGCCGAATTGTCGCAGCGCCGACGGCTGGAAGCTGTGGGATCCTGCCTGGCATGATCTTAGCGTTTGAGGAGCAGCGCACCCCATACGAAGGACGAACCGTTCTGGACGCGCTGATCGTATCTGCCGGCATCGGCGAGGTGATTGCGGCTCGGGCGTCGCTTGCTGGCGCGGAGGGTGGCTGTCAGGCTGAATGCGGCAGCGCGGCGGCGATGGGAGCGGCGGCACTGGTTTACCTTTCTGGAGGAACTCCGGGCGCCTGCGGCCAAGCCGTGGCCATAACGATTAAGTCGATTACCGGCCTGGTCTGTGACCCGTTGGCAGGGCTGGTCGAGATTCCTTGCATCAAGCGAAACGGCATGCTGGTGTCACTAGGCATTTTAGCGGCCGAACTTGCTTTGGCGGGCGTTGAGTCGTTCATTCCAGTTGACGAGATGATTGACGTGATGGGCAAGGTGGGACGCGCTCTGCCGCCCAGCCTCCGAGAAACGGCCTGCGGCGGTTTGGCCGTCTCGCCGACGGCGCGGCAAGTGACCGCCCAGCTGTTGGAAACTCAGAAGACAATTCACTGATTGATTTTCAGGAGACCTTAAATAACAACGTTTAAGAAGCTCGCCTTACACAAGCAGCCCGCGGATATTATCCGCGGGCTGCTTTTTTTCGCTAGAAGTCCTGCTTCTTATTCTGAGAGCGTGACTCGAAACGGCTTGTAGATGGTCTTAATCTGCGCTGAGAACCTTTTAGATTCTCTTCGGCCTCATCGAGGCAAGGCTTTTGTCGTCCGTCTAATATTCCCTTCCTACAATATCGACAGAACCGTCTTGCCGATGCCAGTCGCGCTGACCCAGCAGGTCCCTTGTGGTAGGGGAGCGCCCGTTCAGCGAACGTCTTCGCGCTCCTCGGTGGCATAAGCCGAAAAGATTTACTCGTGGATACATTATCATCGCCGATTCGTTACGAAAGGGCTTCGCCCCTATGAAGAGAAAAACCGTTTCTTCGTCTCTGCACTTCTTTTTTTCTTTGACGCTGGGCGGTCGCCTCTGCCGCCTTTTCGATGGTGGAGACTTCCGTTTAAGGTTCCTCTTGATTGTCTGAGCCGGCGACATTCAGTATACGTCAATATTTATCAACACATTTCAACTTCCACAGGACTGTTTTTTATGGGGCTTTAATCAAAAAGCCTCTAGCGGAGAGGGGAGTGCTGAGACATTTGCTAAATGTTCTCGTCCCTCTCGGAGATTCTTAAACTGAAACGACTTGCTGCTGAGCACATTGATCAACGCGGTGTCGCTCGCGGAAGAATTTCGCTCTCATCAGGCAACGGCTCATTTCTTAGCCGTCAACGTTCCTTGTCCTCTTGTATCGGTTCGTCCAATTGTTTCGTTTGATCGTTGTTAATCGTCCCCCCGTCGTTCGAAAGGCCCCTCATGATACGGGGCCAGCGGTCTTTCTCCCTTCGGCCTATATTTTTGTCTGCAGCGCCGACTCATCAAAACCCTTTTGCCAACCCACGCGCCTTGCTCGCCCCCCTCGATAGGGGGGAGGAGCGCTCGCCCAACAAACGGTTTCGCGCTTTCTTGGAGCTTTTAAGTTGAAACAGCTTGCCGCTGTCCGCGTTGTCTGCTTCCAGCCTAGCTATTCCAAATCCTCTTGGGCTGAACTGACCGCCGTGACAGGAAATCAGTCGTCGAAGGTTTAAAAAAGCGTCTGCCTCTCTTCCGGGGTTTTAATTAGTCAATATATATCAGTATATTTCAACTCTTTTATCATGTCGTTTTCGTTCTCAGGCCATGAAAAAAGCCGTCGGAAAATATCCGGCGGCTTTTCTTTATTCTTTATTTTAAAAAGAGATTACTCGTGAAACAGGCTTTCTTCTCCTGTAGCGCAGGGAATAACCCAGATAGCGACCCCATCCTGAAGAGGAAGCTTGATCGGGTCGCTGCCGTCGATCAGGGAGAAGCACAGCTCTTCATCGTCAGAGCAGCGAACGAGCCCGGCGCCCACGACGATGCCAAGCCGGCGAAGCTCTTCGCGGCGTTCAGCCGGGGCGGCAATCGCCTGGACTTCGCAGTTGAGCGACGGTGGGATCATCGCCAGAGGGACGGTCAATTTCTGGGGCTGCTTCAAGGCCTCGTCCAGCCGGTCAAGCCACGGCGACTTCTTGCGGCGCTCTTCGGCCATGAATTCGACGAACGCGCTCACCCGCTGGTCCGCGAGCGGCGTCAGCTCGTGTTCCACCGCGCAGGCCATTTTCTCGGCCACGTCCGACGGCAGGTCGAGCATCCGCTCGAAAAGCGCTTTCATCTGCTGGTGGCGCCGAAACGTCACGAGGGCCAGGCCTAGCCCTTTGCGGGTCAGGGCAATTTTCCCGTACCGCTCGTGAAGCATCAGGTTCTCTTCCGTCATGCGCTGGACGGCGACGGTTACCGTCGCTTTGCGAAGCCCGAGCCGTGATGCCAGTTCGGTAATCGACGGCAGCTGCCCTTCCATTTCAATTTCAAAAATGGTCTCTAAGTAGTCTTCGGTGCGCGATGTAACCACGCCTATCCCTCCCTGCAACGGCATTCGGTTTCGTACGGCATCGAATGCAGCATATCACCGTAACGATTTATTATATCGTATTTCCCCGCAAAAAATTATACCGGTTCCAGCCATTACAATCAGAGGATCCCGCCCTTTTCTCTTTAAAAATTCATTAAAACAAACGACTTTCCATGCTTTTTGAGTTCGTATAATGAACCCAGTTTATTTCACACACTGTCGTTTGAGGAGGATCTTTTTATGCGTTTTAATCGCGTGTTCTTGGCTGCAATAACAGTTGCCGCCACAGCAGGCATTGCCTTTGCGGCTTCCGCAGACAACGATGCCAAGATTCTTGCTAAAGTCGGCCCGGTAACTATCACCGAACGGGATATGAACATGGCGATAGCCGCATACCCTGCCCAGCAGAGAGCTTACATCGAGACCCCGCAGGGACGCGCCGCCCTGCTGGACGAGTTGGTGAACTTCAACCTGCTCGCCCTGTCCGGCAAAGAACAGAACCTTCAGGACACCCAGGCGTTCAAGGACGCCATGCAGCTTCACGAGCGTCAGGTCCTCGCCAACCTCGCCGGCGAGAAGGCCATTGCCGGCAGCGGCGACAATATCAGCGACGCGGAAATCAAGCAGTACTACGACGCGCATCAGGATTCGTTCTTCGTGCCCGAGTCAATTCGGGCGAGCCACATTCTCATTTCAGTCCCCAAGGGCGCTTCTGATAAAGAGGTGGCCGAAGCTAAGGACAAGGCGATGGATATTATTAAAAAGATAAAGAGCGGCTCTTTGGAGTTCAGCAAAGCGGCTCAGGATATGTCATCCTGCCCGTCAAAAGTCCAGGGCGGGGATTTAGGGTTTTTCTCCAAGGGACAGATGGTTCCGGCGTTTGAAAAAGCCGCTTTCGCCCTCAAGCCCGGCGAAATGACGTCCGAGCCGGTTCGCACCGATTTTGGTTTCCACATCATCAAGGTGACTGACGCCCATCCGGCCAAGACGATGCCGCTTGACGACGTCAAGGCGAGCATTAAATCGACCCTGTCCAGCCAGGCAAAGCTCGCGGCGTTCCAGAAGGCGATCGCCGAACTGCGGCAGAAGTACCCGGTCGAAATTCTTGATGAGAGCCTGAAAACTCCGGCTCCTGCCTCATCAACTTCTGCTCCTGCACCGACGTCCGAGCCTGTTCCGGCTGACGCGAAAAAGTAAATCCGACACATTTAAACGGCCCCTTCCGAAGTTCGGAAGGGGCCGTTTTTTCTCGCAAAAGCGTTGATTTTCTCTCAGCTTTCATTATCGAGCCCTCAGTTTTCCGACACCGCACCGCTGGCTTTCTCAATCAGCGTGACAGCCTCGGCTATTTGAGGCCCCGACAAGGAGCTGATGGACAACCTGACCGCGTTTACCGGCCCGTCGGACGAAAAGAGCTGCCCGGGCGCGATCGCCAGTCCGAGGGAAAAACACCGTTCTGCCAGCTCGCGGCCGTCGGTCTCCGGCGTCGAAAGCCAGAGGTAAATTCCTCCCTGCGGCCGGTTGGACGACCACGGACGCGTCAGACGCTTCAGGTTTTCCCACAGCGTTCTCATTCGGCTGGCCGTTTCAACTCTCACACAGCTTAACGCCCTCTCTAGGCCGCCGCCGTCGATCAGTTTTTCCAGCCACAGCTGAAGCGGCGAGGACGCAGGGCCGGAACGGAGCAACAGCCCGTTTTCAAAGGACTTGTGGAGCGTTTTGGGCGCTAGGCAATACCCGAGCCGCAGTCCCGGACAAAGGGCTTGACTGAACGAGCTCAGGTACACCAGCCGGTCTCCGTCGGACGCAATGGCGCGGAAGGCCGGGACGGCGTCAGGGCCGTACCGCAGTTCGCCGTACGCGTCGTCTTCCAAAATCCAAAAACCTTGACGACGCGAGGCCTCTAAAACGGCCTTCCTCTCGGCCAGCTCGATGGTTTGGCCGGTCGGGTTGGAAAAGCTCGGGTTCAGGTACAGGGCGTCTGCCGGGCCGAGGGCCGCCAGTTCGGTCAGGTCGTCGGAAGGAAGGCGGGAAATTCCAAAACCCTCGGCCTCGCCGCAGAGAGGAGCGCCGGGCCAGCAGAGTTTTGGCACGGTCAAATGACGGACGCCGCGCTCTTTGAGCGCCATGAGAGCAAGTGACAGGCCCTGCCTGCCGCCGGAAGTCAGGAAAATATGGGACCACTGAGCGGCGATTCCCCGGGCGGCGCTGTGCCGGACAAGTAGCCGCCGAAGCGATTCCCAGCCTGCCACCGGCGAAGCGACAAACGCCCGATGGTCTGAGAACAGCGCGTCTGCCGCGCTGGAAAGAATTTTGGCCGGAACCATCAGCCCTTCCGGCCGGTCGTCGTCCATGTGCAGGAGAGCGCCCCACTCCTGTCGGTCCCGCGCCTGCCGGCCCGAGGCGACGAAAAAACCGCTCCGCCCCCGGGCGGTTACAAGCCCCCGACTGACCAGTTCAGACAGCGCGTCCACCGCCGTCTGCCGGCTCACGCCCAAGTCGGCAGAAATGCTTCGGCTGGACGGCAGCCGCTCGCTCGGGCCGAGAGCGCCGCAGCGAATGAGATCAGACAGTCTGTCGGCAAGTTGAACGTACAGTGCCGTCGGCGCAGACCGGTCAAGAGCCAACTCGATCATGTTTTCACCGCCTCAAAAAACGGCGCGGCGGCCGCATCAAGCCGTCGCGCCGTCCGTATGATGATCCTCTTTACCCCAGCCGAATCCCGGTCATCTCTGCGACGGTTCGATCTGTGGCGCACAGGTCGTTCGGCCCTAGGTCGATCAAACTGGCGTGACCGGTGACCCGGGCGAACGTCCGAAGCTCGGTCAGCAGGCAAGCGAAGAAGTTCTCCACCCGTTTGGCAGCCGCTGGCACGTCAAGCCGCCGCCGCAGCTCGGCGTCCTGAGTCCCCACGCCCATCGGGCACTTGCCGGAGCCGCATATCCGATACTGGGCACAGCCTAAGGCAATGAGCGGGGCAGTCGCCATGGCGACCGCGTCGGCCCCTAGGGCGATGGCCTTGGCCACGTCGGCAGAAATCCGAAGTCCGCCTGTGATGACCAGCTGAACGCCGCTTCCCTTTTGGTCGAGAAAACGCCGGGCCCGGCAGAGGGCTGATATGGTGGGCACCGTAGTGGCCTCGCGCAGGATCAGCGGGCTCGAACCAGTCGCGCCGCCTCTGCCGTCGATCGTGATGAAATCCGGCTCGGCGGCCAAGCAGAACGCCAAGTCATTTTCCACGTGTCCGGCGGCAATTTTGATGCCGATCGGACGGCCTTTCGACCGCCGACGAAGGCTCGAAACCAAGTCCTTCATATCCGACGGCGAGTTGATATCCCGGTAGCGGGAAGGGCTCAAAATATCCTGCCCAACCGGCTTGTTTCGGATACGGGCGATCTCTTCGGTGACCTTGGCGCCGGGAAGGTGGCCGCCCATGCCGGGCTTTGTCCCCTGACCGACCTTTATCTCCACCGCGTCGGCGGCTTGGAGGTTCTCGTCGTTAACGCTGTACTGGTTGGGAATGTACTCGAAAATATACTTCGCGGCAGCTGCCCGTTCTTCCGGCAGAATGCCTCCTTCGCCGCTGCAGGTCGCCGTCCCGACGGCTGAGGCACCGAGGGCAAGGGCAACCTTCGCTTCTTTGGAAAGGGCTCCGAACGACATGTGAGAGACGTAGACCGGTCCGGACAGCTCAAGCGGCCGGGCCGCGTTCGGGCCGATAACCGTTTCGATCCGCACGTCCGCACCGTCGTCCAACGGCATAGGATCCAGCTGAGCGCCCGGCAAGACGAGCCCATCCCAGTTGGGAATAGGCATCAGCGTTCCCATGGCGCCCGAAAGAGGACGGCCTGTCAGGGCCATTTCCTGAATCTCCGACATGTATCGAATCTTCGGGTCCGTCTTGGTGAACTCGGCCGGATAGGCCAAGTCCCCGCCGGATGTTCTTTCCGGCTTGGGCTGAGCTTCCGGTTCGGAGTCCTGCTCAAACTGCGAGATCGGACAGCCGCACAGCGGACACTCTTTCAAAGAAGACAGAGGAGCGCCCTCCGCTTCTTCGTCGTACCGGTAGCCGCACATCGGACACACGTACACGGACACAGTGCACCATCTCCAGATGGGCCGAGCCGCCTCCAGAAACGGCTCAGTTCGCTATTTTTCTTTTTCGCACAGCTCGCGAAGTTTGCGCCGCAGCACCTTGCCAAGGGCGTTGACGGGGAGTTCGGAAAGGAACTCAATTTTTCGCGGGACTTTGAAGTGGGGGAGCCGCTGCCGGCACCACTCAATCAGCTCTGACGAGGAAACGGAAGCGCCGTCCGCCAAAACGACAAACCCCCGAACAACCTCTCCGCTGACCGACTGTCTGTGTCCCACAACGGCCGCCTGCCGGACGGCCGGATGGGACGCCAAAGCCGCTTCGACTTCCTGCGGGTAAACGCTGAATCCGCCCACGATAATCAGGTCGCTAACCCGCTCAAGAATGGTTATCGTGCCGTCCGGGTCGATCCGAACTTGGTCGTCGGTCCCGAACCATCCGTCTTTAAAGCGCAGCGCCGTGTTTTCCGGATCCCTGAAGTAATGAGTCGTAATGGACGGCCCGCGGACCCACAGCTCGCCCTCGTTCCCTTGCGCCGGCTTGCCGTCAAGCCCCTGCAGCTTATATTCCACGCCGGGCAGGAACGTGCCGACCGTGCCGGTGCGGTGCTCACGGCCGAGCGCCGTCACTGCGAGGACGGGGGACGACTCGGTCACGCCGTACCCCTCCACGAGCCGAGCGCCGGAAAAAACCTCTCGGGCGCGAAGCTCCAAGTTGGTCGCCAGCCGATCGCCGCCGCTGATCACGAGCCGCATGTCAGGCAGAGACGTTCTCGCCTTCAGGAGCGTTCCAACGAGGAAGTGAAGCATCGTCGGCACCATGACCGACAAGTTGGCGTGGGACGCCTGAGCCGCTTCGACCACCGCAGAGACGGGAAGAAACGACCGAACCATGGCCTGCTTAATCCCAGCAACGAGGGGCAGCCACCCGCTCACCACGCATCCCAGCGCGTGAAAGTTGGGCAGAACGTTCAGCATGACCATGTCGTCCGTCAGCTCAATGGCATGCTGCACCGCCGATTCAATGTTTGAACGAAGGTTCCCGTGAGTCAGGGGAACGCCCTTCGGAACGCCGGTCGTCCCGGAGGTGAAAAAGATGACCGCCGTCTCCGGGTCGTCTTGCTGGGTAGCCCGCACCTTGACCGATGAAAGTTCCCCTTCGGGAGAAACGTTCGCGCAGGGCTGTCCCCAGCTCTCCATATCAGCTTTGTGAGGGAGCGTCTCAGGGCCAAGCACCGCCAAAGACGCGTCGGCACGGCGAACCACCGATTCAATCGCCCCGATGCCGGCCGCCGTGTTAACCGGAACGATCGTCCCGCCGAGCCGCCAACAGGCCAGCGAAAGGGCATGGAACTCCGGACAGACGGGAAGCAGAGCTAAAAGCCGCTGCCCAGTGCCAAATCCGGCTTCACGAAGGGAGCATTCCATCGTCTCACTGGCGCGAAAAAGCCAGTCGCTGGAACGCCATTGTCCCTGATACCACATCTGAGATCGCGGGGACGCCCACGCCTCAGAAATAAGTTCTTCCAGTCGTTTCCCGTTCATCGTTCATTCTCCCCCTGAACCTTCTGACCAAATTCAATTTCAGCATTTTCATCCTGCATATATCGCTAAAAGTCTACCACAAGCGTTCTCTTTCTCCTCATCAATCTTCCGAAGAAAAATAACTTCCCGCTGAGGAAACGCCTCAGTTCTACAGTTTTACGGACGGTCCGGCCAATTTTTCGCCAATCGAGCCGCCGAAGGAAATATACGCGCCGAAAAAGCTCCCATCGGGCCTGGCAGCGGTTCCCGTGCTAAAATAGAAAATAATAAGGGGAGATTCTGCCCTCTTCTTGGCAAACGGAGGTTTTTACATGATCGAAACGCCAGATAATCTCGGCCGGGTAACGGTTCATCCGCTGGTCGAGGAAATTAAGCACAGCTATCTCGACTACGCCATGAGCGTCATCGTCGGGCGAGCTCTGCCGGACGCCAGAGACGGGCTCAAGCCGGTTCAGCGCCGTATTCTGTACGCCATGATGGGGCTGGGCATCAAGCATAATCAGCCGTACAAAAAGTCGGCCCGCGTCGTCGGCGAGACGATGGGTAAATACCATCCCCACGGCGACAGCGCCATCTACGAGACGATGGTTCGTCTTGCCCAAGAGTGGAGCATGCGCTACCCGCTGGTGGACGGCCAAGGAAACTTCGGGTCCATCGACGGCGACAGCGCCGCGGCCATGCGGTACACCGAAGCCCGCTTCGCCGAGACCGGCGAGCTGATGTTAGCCGACATCGACGAGGACACGGTCGACTGGGGCCCGAACTTCGACGAGTCGTTGAAAGAACCTTTGACGCTCCCGTCGGCCCTGCCAAACCTGCTCATCAACGGCAGCACCGGCATCGCCGTCGGCATGGCCACCAACATGGCCCCTCACAACTTAGGCGAGGTGGTCGACGCTCTCAGGCTGCTGATCCGCCGGCCTGACGCCGAGCTCGACGATCTGATGAGCTGTCTGCCCGGCCCGGATTTCCCCACCGGCGGTATCATCATGGGCCGAGAGGGAATTTTAGACGCCTACCGCACCGGCCGCGGAAAGATCATCCTGCGGGGCAAATGCCACGTCGAGCAGAAGTCCCGGAGCAAAACGAACGTGGTCATCACCGAGATCCCTTACATGATCAACAAGACGACTCTCATTGAGAGCATCGTCAAGGGCGTGCAGGGAAAACAGATCGACGGCGTTTCGGATATCCGAGACGAGTCGGACCGCAAGGGCCTTCGTCTGGTCGTTGAGCTGACAAGAGAGGCTGACGCCGAGCTGGTTCAGCGGCAGCTGTACAGCCGCACGTCCCTCCAGAGCACCTTCGGCATCATCAACTTGGCGCTGGTGGACAACAAGCCGGTGGAGCTGAACTTAAAACAGCTCCTTGAAACGTTCTTAAACTATCGGCGCTCGGTGGTCAGACGGCGCACCCAGTTCCGTCTCGACAAGGCCGAGGCGCGCCGTCACATCGTCGAAGGGCTCTGCAAGGCGCTGGACGTCATCGATCAGGTGATCGCCATCATTCGGGGAGCTCAGACCGCCGACGACGCGAAAGCCGGACTGATCGGCGAGCTGGCCTTCACCGACCTGCAGGCACAGGCTATTTTGGACATGCGGCTGCAGCGCCTGACCGGCTTGGAGCGGGAAAAGCTTCTGGCCGAGCTGGCCCAGCTGCTGGCCGACATCGAACGATACCGCTCAATTCTCGACAACCCGTCGGTTCTCGACGGCGTCATCAACGACGAACTGGGCGAGCTGCGCCGCAAGTTCGCCGACGAGCGCCGAACGGAGCTGAGCGCGGCTCTGCCAACGGAAGGCGACTCGCTGGAAGACCTGCTGCCAGAGGAAGACATTCTGGTCACCCTGTCGAAGGACGGCTTCCTGCGCCGCTCGCCGCTGGAGAACTACAACCTTCAGAACCGGGGCGGAAAAGGTCGGCTGGGCGCCGTCCTCAAGGACGACGACGAGGTCGGCCAGATGGCCGTCACGTCCACTCACAGCGATATTTTCCTGTTCACGTCCCGCGGGCGGGTTTTCGCCATTCGGGGGCACATGATTCCTGAGACAAAGACCGGCAAAGGACGCGCCGTCAGCAAATTCGTCTCCCTGACCGACGACGAACGCGTCGTGGCCATGCGCGGTACCCTTGAGGAGACCGCCACGTCCCACCTGCTTTTCATCACAAAGCGGGGCATCGGCAAGCGCATGGACGCTGAAGAACTGGAGAACCTGACCCGAGCCGGCCGGCGGGTTTTGTCCCTCGACGACGGCGACGAAATCGCCGCGATCATCGACACGGACGGCAATTCAAAGGTCCTTTTAGTTACGTCTAAGGCCAAAGCCGCCCACGTCGACGAGAGCGAGTTCCGGCCCATGGGACGGGCGGCCCGGGGCGTGAAGGCCATGAAGCTGGCGCCGGACGACCGGATTATCGCCGCTTGGACCGTGGCACCGGATGAAAACTTGCTCCTAGTGAGTGAAACGGGTATCGGCAAGCGCACGAAGCCGGAGGAGTTCCCGATTCACCACCGAGGCAGCGGCGGTGTTCAGGCCATGCACCTAGGAGCGCGTACCGGCCGGTTGGCCGCTGCGGTCGGCGTGGCTTCGTCCGACGAGGTCGGACTGATGACCGAAAAGGGACGGATGATCCGCCTTTCCGCGTCGGATATCCCGCTGCTGAGCCGGACGGCCACCGGCTCGATCGTCCTTCGCCTGAACGACGGCGACCTCTTGGCAAGCGTTAGCGTCATCCCGGCGCCGATGGCTCCGGAGTCCCTGACGGACGCCGACCCTCGGCAGTTAACCCTGCCGGTCGACGAGCCGGAAACGGAGGCCTAGCGTGCTGGCCCCCCAAGGACGGCGGCCTCTTCTCGTTTGGCTGGCCCTGTCAGCCGTCGGGCTGTTTTGTTTTCCGCCGGCGCTCTTTTTAACTCTGCCGGTCACGTTGCTGGTCGGCTGGTTCTACCGGGATCCGGAACGCAAAACGCCAGACAACCCGCGGGCGTTCGTCGCGCCGGCAGACGGCCGAGTGACTGAGATCGTCCGCACGTCTCACCCGTACTGCGGCCCAGCGGTCAAGATCGGCATTTTCATGAACGCGCTGAACGTTCACGTCAACCGAATGGCCTGCGCCGGCACGGTGGAGTACTTGGACTACATTCCGGGGCGCAAGTGGGTCGCCTCGGCCCCGAAGGCGTCGCTTGAAAACGAACGGTTTTTCCTGGGGTACCAAACGGCCCACGGCCGGGTGCTCCAGTGCCAGATCGCCGGGCTGGTTGCCCGACGGATCGCCTGCAGTGTCAAAAAGGGCGACTCGTTTGCCGCCGGACAGCGGTACGGAATGATCCTGCTGGGATCAAAGGTCGACGTCTACCTGCCCTTGAACGCGGTTTTGTCCGTGAGCGTCGGGGCGCGAACAGTCGCCGGAGAAACGGTGATTGCGGAGGTGAAGAAATGAAACTTCTTGCCCGCCGAAGACTTCGGGAAATACCCATCCGAAGCAATATTCCCAACATGATTACCAGCGGCAACCTGCTGTGCGGCATGTTGGCCATGGTGCTGACCCTTCGGGGACACTACGTTACCGCCGCCTGGATGATCCCTATGGCTGTGGCGTTCGACTTCTGCGACGGCATGGTCGCCCGGGCCATGGGACTGAGCAGCGATTTTGGCGTGGAGTTTGACAGCTTGGGCGACGTGGTCAGCTTCGGCGTCGCGCCGGCGCTTCTGATCTACACGGTGTACCTGAAGAACCTTCCCGACGTGGTCGGCACGATCGTGGCGCTTTACTTTACCCTGTGCGGCGCGCTCCGGCTCGCTCGGTTCAACGTGGTGCACTGTCCCGGGCCGTTTCAAGGCCTTCCGATCCCTGCGGCTGGAATCTTCATGGTGTCGTGGGTGATGGCTGGGCTGCACGTGCCGCCGGCGCTGATCGCCGGGCTGTCTGTCCTGTCCGGCACCCTGATGATTTCATCCGTCCCGTACGGGAACCTGAAAAGCCTGAAACGGAACTCTATTCACTTCCAGAAGATCGCCTCTCTGCTCGTCTTCGTCCTCGTGACGGTCGCCCTTTTAAAAAGCGTCACGTTCCTTATCCTGTCGGGAATTTATTTGGCCAGCGGGCTGTTGAGCTTCAATTGGAGCGATTGGCTGAGCACTGACCGAGCCCAACAGAAAGACCGGGACGAAAAGTCATGAGGTGGAAATCCGTCGACCTGGCCGGCTCATACGGCGACCGAATTACCCGCCTGTCCGTCGGCGTGGTGAACAGACCGCGCCGCGCCGTTGTGTTGTTTCACGGCGTTCACAGCTGGGCTCAGCCCCTTCCTGGCAATAAATACGCCTCTCTTGGCGGGATGCTGGCCGAGCGCGGGGTTTTGCCGGTGCTCGTCGAGTCAAGCCGGTCGTGCCGCGACCGGCTCAGCTGGGGAAGCGACCTGATGGGCTGGATTAAAGCCGCGTTTGGCGGTAAGACGTTCGAGCAGGAGTTCTCCGACGCCTCCGCTGCCGTGTCGGCCGTCGCTTCGGCCTATCCGCGCCTGCCGCTTACCTTGTGGGGGTTCTCCCTCGGCGGCTTGATCGCCCTGCTGGCGGCTGGCGGCTACGGCTCGTCAGAGCGGGTACCCGTCGACGGGTTAATCGTTTCAGGCAGCGGCGATCAGCTCCGGCCGGAGTGCCGCGACGCCCTCGCCCTGCCGATTCTCCGCGACCTGCCCGACCGAAGCTTCCTCGAAAAGGCCGCACGCAACGCCCGGCCGGCGTGGTTTCGCTCGTTTTACGGCTCCCTGGACGCCTCGTTCGACCAGCCGTCGTGCCGCAGGCTCTATGAGGGCGTCGTCTGCGACGATAAAAAGTGGTTCGTCGTCGATGGAGCGGATCACTCGTTTCGGACGCTGAACGGCTCGCCCAGCAGGCTGCCGCTCCAGATCATGGTTCGGGAACTCCGGGAGGTCCTCTTGAGCACTAAAAACTGACCGCCAGGATGAAAACCGCCAAAAAGACGCCCAGAAAAAGGACCGGCGCAAACGGCCAGACTTGACCGTGGCGGACTTTCCCCGTCAGAAGGCCGATTCCCGCCGCGAGGCCGGCGACAAAACACCCAATTCCCAGCGCCGTCAGTCCCCAACGAAGCCCCAGCGCCGCGCCGACCGACATAACAAGCAGGACATCTCCCCAGCCGATCAATGCCAGAAAGGCAAAAGGAGCCAAACAGGCGCCGGGAATCAGTCCGAGCAATCCGTCAAAGGCCGTCCCGCTGAGAGTGCGGACTGCCGCGGCGCATAGGGCGAGAAGAACCGTCGGCCCGTCGCTCACGGTCAGGCTCTCGAAGTCCTGTTTAGCCTGACAGGCGCAGACGAGCAGACAGCACCCCCAGAGGAACCGCTCCTGCCAGCCGGGCCACAGAATCCACAATCCGGCTGCAGCGCAGGCCAACAGAGCAGCGAAAAGCGCGCAGAAAACGATTTTTCGGTTGACCGCGCTCGAAATATTTTGTCTCACGAGTTTTCTCCTTTCTCCAGCGCGTTGTTTCGGACGAACTAACAATTTTTATTAAAGGAGGCCTTTCCATGACCGTTCGTAAGATTCTCATCGCCGTCGATTTAAGCGCTCTCGCGTCAGACGTGATTCGTTATGGGTGCCGGATTGCCACAAGCCTTAAAGCAAAGGTAAAAGTGATCCACGCCGTCCCGAACGTCGCCACGTGGAAGGGATACGAGCCGTCTCTGCCAGCCAGTTTGGAAGAGGAAATGACCCAGACCGCCAAGACAAAGCTTCAAGGCTACATCGACGACGCGAAAGCCGCGGAGCCGGACGTCACGGACTGCATTGAAGACGTGGCCGTTTTGGCCGGCAACCCCACGTTGATGATCTGCACCACCGCGTCGGACGAGAAATTCGACATGATCGTTGTCGGGTACCGGGGCCACTCGGCGCTTGAACGTCTGCTGGTCGGATCCACCGCTTCCAACGTCATCCGCTACGCCTCCACTTCAGTCCTGCTGTACCGTCCGGACGAGACAGAAGAACCGGCGAAAAGCTGAACGTCTCTCAGAGCTCCTGAGAATCTGATATGATTTTAAGCGGAAAAATTATCGCCGCCCACGAGGGGATTTTGGCAAAGGAGAGGATACAGTGAAACTGGACGTGGTAGATCATATCGGCGTGGCAGTTCCCAACATCGACGAGGCGCTCAAGTTCTGGGAAGCCGTGTTGGGCGTCAAGTGCACTGGGGTGGAAGAGGTGGCCGACCAGAAGGTAAAAACCGCGTTTCTTCCCATTAAGGACACGGAAATTGAACTTCTCGAGCCGACGAGCCCGGACAGCCCGGTCGCCAAGTTCATGGAAAAAGGACGGCCTGGGATTCACCACATGGCCATTCGGGTGGAAAACGTCGAAAAAGCCTTGGAGGAGTTAAAAGCCGCAAGCGTCAAGCTGATCGACGAAAAGCCCCGGCGGGGTGCCGGCGGTGCGCTGATCGCGTTCCTTCATCCCAAATCCACCGGCGGCGTCCTGCTGGAGCTGTGTCAAAGAGGAAACTGCTAGTCTCCGCACAAAAAATCGGCCCTTCAGACTTATCTGAAGGGCCGATTTTTTTATCGCTTTAACTTCGCCGCGCAACGGCCGATGATCTCCAAAGCCTGATCGACCTCTTCGGCAGTCGTGAAGTACCCAGGACTCAGCCTCAGGCCGCCGGCCGGAAACGTCCCCAACGTCCTGTGCCCCCACGGCGAGCAGTGAAGCCCCGGACGAGTTTCAATTCCGTGCTCGGAGAGCTCGGCAGCCAACTCGGCGTTGTCCACCCCGTCGAAGTTCACCAAGAACACCGAGACGCGGCCTTCCATTCCCTGCCGGCCGTATAGGTGAACCCCAGGAAGGGACAGGAGCCCGTCGAGCATCCGTTCACCCACGGCCCTCTCTTGGGCCGCAATTTTTTGAACCGTCTCGGACTGGATCCACTTGACCGCCGCGTTCAGTCCAGCGATGCCCGGCAGATTCAGCGTCCCGGACTCAAACTTATCCGGCATGACCGACGGCTGGACCTCTTGGTCGGAAAAGCTGCCTGTCCCGCCGCGAATCATCGGACGGCAGCGCTGTGCGATGTCGCCCCTCCAAATAATCCCGCCGATACCCTGAGGGCCCAAAAGGCCCTTATGGCCGGTAAAGCAAAGAGCTGCCAACCCTAATTCCGTCGCGTCAAGCGCTATGTGCCCGGCAGTCTGAGCCGTGTCGGCTACCAAGTCGATTCCCCTCTGCCGGCAAATCTCAGCGGCGCCCTTCAAGTCTTGAACAGTACCGCAGATGTTGCTGGCGTGGCTCATCACGACCAAGTCGGTTTTCTTCTTATCCAATTCCTTCTTCAGGTCGTCCAAGTCAAGCCGACCTTCAGAGTCGCATTCAACGACGTCCACGTGAACGCCCTTCTCTCGAAGGGAACAGAGCGGACGAATCACCGCGTTGTGTTCCATCGACGTGGTAACGACCCGGCAACCCGGCTCCAACAAGCCGTTCAGGACCGTATTCAGCGACTCGGTGATGTTCGCCGTGAACGTCACTAACGTCGGCAGCCGATGTGAGTGGCCGTTAAAGAACGATGCCAGCGTTTCCCGACACTCCAACACAGACGACGCCGTCTTCATGTCCCGAAACGACGCGCTCCCTCTCCCTAAATTTGCCCCGCCCAACGATATGAACTGAGAAATTGCCTCGCAGACTTCTTTCGGCTTCGGCCAACTCGTCGCGCCGTTGTTCAGGTATATCCCCACGATGCATCACGACCTTTAATTCA